>NZ_JDWI01000040.1:0-44287 GCF_012932765.1 Rhizobium sp. 57MFTsu3.2 | reverse complement strand
CTGGCTCCCCGGGCCGGATTTGGCTCCTCTTTGTAAGCCGGTGGAGTTTCCTTGTATTGCGGCCTGTTTCGACAATTTCTGATCTGCTGGCGCCTGATATGTAGTCCAAAAAGTAGGACGAAAAGTAGTCTGATTATTGCGGTGCTGCTCCCAACAATTTTTGGATGCGCTCCAGTTGGCTGCCGGATCTGGTTTCCTGCCTCTGCTTAGCTGCCAGATACTCCCGCTCGCAGCGATCGAGGATTGGCTGCGCGATCGGGCCTTTTCGATCTACGAGCTTGGCGGCAAAGATGAGCATCTCGCCAAGCCGCTCAATCGTGATCTCTTTCGCTGGGGCTCTAATGGCCATCAAGCTTCCTCGCAAATCAGTGCTCGCTTTGCCTGTTCGCGACGAATGGCATTGCGTTTTCGGGTCACCATTTCCAGATGATCGGGATGGGGACGGACGCAGAGCCGGTTTCGGCAAACGTGGTCCAGTTCCTTCTTGCCGGGGATGTAGCCGTGCTCGTTGGTCCACATGACAATGTGAACCGCGACTGTCTGTCCGGCTAAAGCCATTCGTGGATATCCGGCTCCGCGGCCTTCTGTTCCCGACGTAGGGCCCGTCCAGATCCAGCAGCCGGTATCTTCGTCCGTACGCACGCGAGCCATGACCTTCTCACGAATGTTGTCGCGCCGGCTCATCAGGCCCAGAACTCCAGTTCGTGCTTGAGATCGGCATAGATCGACGAGTAGCGCTGGCCGTCGTCCTCCTCCGTGAGGCATTCGGTTGCAATCTTCGCGGCGTCCAGAAGCTTCTCGACGACATCGATCTCGCCGAAGGTTCCGTTGATGTCTGCTCCCTCGCGGCTGAAGCGCAGAAGCTCAGTCACGGCTTCTGACGCCTGGTGAGCTGCGGCGGTTGCGTGCGACTGCCGATCGGCGTCAGACATGTTGTAGATATCCACGGTCATGCGGCATTCCTCTTCCAAGCCTCAAACTCGGCGCGCAGATCGAACCATCGGTTGCGGGCGCCGGCGTCGGTATTCAATTCGTTGCGGCTGTCGATCTTCAGGAGGTAGCGAACGTGCGAGTCCACGCGGACCGCGTCGCTGACTTCGGTCGCTCCCTTCGCTTCCAGCAGGAAGCGACGGAACATCTGATCGTTTGATCGCATAGCGCACTCGGCCGCATAGTTCGCGTTCTTGTGCGCGCGCTCTGCCTGCTGAAGCTGTTGCGGCTTCCAGCGCCGGATCTCGGCGAATGCTTCCTGAAGCAAGCCGAGAACGAACCGAAGATCGTCGTGGGCGTGAAGCATGAAGTCGCGATCGATGTATCCGCACTCGACGGTGAGCTGTGCGACCGCGACAGGCTGTGTGTTCGGCACGATGACAGCAAGGAGCTCCGTGCCGGTGCTGCCTAGCTGCCAGTTGGTGCTGGCCTCGGCGTGCCTGGTGCGGATGATCGCCAAACGTTGCGCGTCTGCTGTCGAGGCCATTATTCTGCGGCCTCCCGGTACTCGACGAGATCTTGGCAGTTGGCGCCAACGATTGCCGCGGCGACTGGTGGGCAGACTGAATTGCCAACGCAGGACACCTGGACGTTCTTGGGGAACGGCTTGCCAATGGCGTCGGTGTCGATCTGATAGTCGGGCGGGAAACCCTGCGCATTGTAAAGTTCGCGCGGCGATAGCATCCGCATGCCAATGTCGACGATGACGAACTCAGTGCCACCGATCGTGAGCGTCACGAACTCCCTGTCATCCCAAAACCCGAAGGAGCGCATGAAGTCTGCGACCTGGCGAGCACGTACTTCCTGATCGGATATGAAGGGGGGAGCTTCAATCGTCGCCTCGACGTGGCCATGGCGGTCCTTCGTCGTGATTGTGCGGCAAGGCTGATCTTCTTCTCCGCCGTCGCCAGTGCCGTAGTAGGCTTGAAGGTAGGGAGCGACAAGGAGAGACTTGCCGCCACCGTCGGCTGTCGTGGTGCCGAGCGGCTTTCCTATCTCATGGCCGGTCGAAGTGCCGAACTGGCGAGAAATGAATGCAGTAACGGCGCCCTGCTGCGCTCCAGATGCCGTTACGGTCGACATTGGCTTTTCGGCAGAGCGGCCGGGGTTCACGCCACCGATGCGCCTGCTGTCGTTGTTGTTCTGCGCCACGAAAGCGACGGCTGCGCAGGTATCTGCCTTCGCCGTGATGGTTGCCGATGGCTCGTCCCCGCCACGTGGACGGCTTTGCCCCGCTCGGCCGCCGCATCCGACAAGCGTCGGGATGATGACGGAATTCTGGTCCTTCTTGCTGGCGCAGATCGTGTGATGAGGCTCCTCGACCGATCTATTTGCACCGCCTTGCTGGGCATAGGTGAGGATGGGAGCGATAATCGCATGGCGATTTTCGGTCGTTACAACCCTGACCGGCTCTTCAACGCTGGCGGAACGATCCTTGCCTCCGTCGCCAGGCCCATAGAATGCCGAAAGGTGCGGCGTGACGACGTTGTGCTTAATTCCGCTGGCAACCACCGTGCCGAGGGGCCTGTCAACGCTCATAGCTCGCGGGGCCTGCCCAGCCCGCTCACCGTACCCTGTCTGGACGAGGAATGGACGCTCGGCATCGAGGACGTAGCGCTTCATGCCGCGAGCAACTCGAGCCATTGTGTTCTTGGCGAGGGGACGAATGGCCCTGAGTTGATACTTTTCCCAGATCTCTTCGGTGGTGTCGAAGATCGACGGGCAAGGCAGCGACCAATCGATGCACTCCGCGGCTGTGCGCCATGGCTTCTTGCGGCCGGAAATCACTTCGCGGTCGTCTGGTGCGCCGTGGGTCGCTTCTGGCCATACAATCGGCTTGCCGTCGCGGCGGGCTATGAGGAAAAGTCGCTTGCGGATAGTTGGTGCACCGTAGTCGCAGGCGCGTAGCTCTCTGTGCTGGATCTTGTAGCCAGCCCGGCGCATTGCCTTGCACCACTTCTGAAATGTCTCGCCGCGGCTGTCTGGGCACGGCATAAGGCCGCGCTCGGTCTCGATCAGCGGACCCCAATCCTTCCACTCCTCGACGTTCTCCATGATGATGACGTCTGGCTTCGCACGCTCCGCCCAGAGGACAATCACCCATGCGAGGTCGCGGATGTTGCGCTCGACAGGCTTGCCGCCTTTGGCTTTGGAGAAGTGCTTGCAGTCCGGCGAGAACCAGGCGAGGCCGACATGCTTGCCGGCAACGTGGTCCAGCGGATCAACCTTGAAGATGTTCTCTGAGAGATGGAGCGTCTCCGGATGGTTGGCCGCGTGCAGCGCCAGTGCAGCCGCATTGTGATTGATGGCAATATTTGGCGATCGGCCGAGAGCCATCTCAATGCCTGTGGAAGCGCCGCCGCCACCTGCAAAACTGTCAACGATGATCGGAGCGCTTATCAAAGCCCGCGCTCCTGCAGGGCTGCAGCGTACATCGCCGTCCAAGGCATCTTGAAATCGACGTAGGCAATGCCGCCGTGGTCGCCGGCCACAACGCGACGGTTTACGGTGATCGTCTTGATGACGAGCGGTCGGTCGAGCGTTTGACGGCGGAGTTCCCTGCCGGTTAGCTTCTTCAGCTTAGCCTGCATGGGCGTTCTCCATCCGCAAAATCGTTTCGTTCAGGAGGCGGCGCAGCGGCAGATCCGCGTTGCGGCAGCCGAGCGCGTCGATGACGCAGATCACCGCGTGAGCGAGACCAATCATCGTCTCGTCGGTCAGGCCTTCGAAGCCGGACGTGCCACAAAGATTGTCGACGGCGAGATCGATGTTGACGCTCGCCACGTGCTCCAGTGCCTGCGCAACTTTGCGGCGGCGAATGCGCCCCATTTCGATCTCGATTTCCTCGGCGATGCTTGGGCTGAAATCATTCGAGACGACGCGCATCGTCGGCGGGAAAGACAGGATGTCGGCCATCACATATCCCTCCATGGTGCGTTCTCCCACGTGTCATCCGCCCGCAGGGAGCGCAGTCGACGCCACTCGACGAACCGCCTTACGGCCTGCGGAAGTCTGCAAATGAGAACCGCGGTCCCGAACAGCATGCCGGCGCAAAAGGCGGCGATTACCCCGGCAAGGATGGCGGTGGTTGGCGTCATGCCGGCACCTGCATGATTGCGACGACTGGCAACACGATCGCGATCGCCAGCAGCAACGCGAACTCGGCGATGCGCTGATCCTTGACCGGCATCCGCGTCAGGCGCAGGTAAAGCGATCCCGGTTCCGGCAGCGACATAGCTACCGGACGAACTGTCCGAATTGTATGCATGAGAGGAGCCCTTTCGCTTCCGTTTGGGCATCCGCTCCGTTCCTGATCGGAGCGGGAGCCAAAACCGGAAGGTTCAGGCGACGCGCCGTGTCGAGCGACGCGAATGGATCTGGGCCGCCTGCTGGCTGTAGGCGTCGATCTGCTCATTGGTGTAGCCAAGGTCTTGGAAGTCTTTGCGCGTCAGGCCTTCGCCGCGCTCAAGAGCGAGATCTGCCATCTCGTGGGCGATGCTGCGGGCTAAGACTGCGGGATATGTCTGTGTCTGCACGGTGCTCTCCTTCGCCCCCCGGTTTCGCCGCTGCTCCGGGAGGAGTAGAGAGCAGCGGCGCGCCCTTTGTGGACGATCCGGGTTGGGAGGAGATCCGCCGGATGAGCGGAACATAAAGCGGAAATATTTCCGTGGTCAAGTCCATGGCGGAAATATTTCCGTAGTAGCGTCAAAAGAAAAGCCCTGCTTGAGGCAGGGCTGCGAATCAATCTCCGCTTTTTCCGTTCGGATTAGATGCCGAACAGCTCATTGTTAGTGAGAACTTTGTGGATTGTCACCACGGTCTCACGGGGCAGATCAATCTCGGCGGGCGGGTTATGTTTCCTGATTGTGACTTTCTCAGCAGAGCGCCTGCTCAAGATGCCGATTGTTGCTTCGGCGTGGCCTTCAGCATCGACCTGGCACTGAATGACGACTGCGTCGCCTAGGCGAGGAGGCTTGTCTGGGTGGATGAAAATCAGGTCACCGGGCGAGTATTGTGGCTCCATGGAAGAGCCCTCAACATACAACGAGTATAGATTTACGACGTTTATCAATGCAGGCGGTCGTCTAACAAAATCAATGGTATCGCTCGTAATTTGGAACGCGCCGCCCAGGTGTGACCCAGCAGCTGTCCCTCTGACAGGGACGTCGTTCGACATTTCATGGCGCATGGGTGGCGTCGATGAAGCGGGCCGAACATCCGTCTTTACCGCCGAGGTGGTTTCGCCTCCACTTAACAACCACTGCTCGGAAACCTCAAGCGCGTTCGCTAGTGCAGTGAGGCTTTTTCCCGACGGCATCGCATCGGGGTTAGCAAGCAGCTTGCGCAACATCTCCTTCGACAGATCCGCCTTCAGGGACGCCGCCGCGGGGGTTAAATTCAATTCTTCCAATCGCTTACGGATGCGATCGTGCAGTGTTTCGCTCATGTGCGGAATTCTATCCGCACCATCGTTCTGTGTAAGGGGGAAAAAATTCTGTTGACGCGGCGGAAAGATTTCCGCATTCTCCGTCGCCATGACACTACGCGAACAGCTCATTCTTGTCTCCGATACGTTTGGTCAAGCCCGAGGCCTTGGCCGCCAGCGTGTTTCGACAATCGTTCTCAATCGTGGATCGACGCTAGATGGCGTCGCGATCGGTGAGAAGGATGTGACGACCGGGACCTTCGAGCGCGCGATGCAATGGTTTTCAGACAACTGGCCTGAGGGCGCAGAGTGGCCGACTGATGTTGGCCGCCCGCAGCCTGTGATGGAGGCCGCATGATTTCCCGTTGTTCCCTGCGCGGGCCAACTGGTCGTCGCGCCACCTCGCACCGGACCGGCGGACCTCTGTGGTCCGGTGCTCTTTATCTTCAATGTTTCGTCCAGGCATGCGGACCTCCGTGATCTGCTGACGGACTGAAACTCACATTTTCGATCAATTCCCACTACGGGAAAAACCGCACGGAATTCCCGGCGCGGGAAAGGTTTTGTCATGTCGTCAGATGCATGGTTCCACCGCGTAAAAGCTGCTCAACGCGATCTCATCAAGCTTGCTGGCGGGATCGACCGGGCGGCAGAAATCTCCTCGGTCTCGCCGAGCCATATCGGCCGTATGAATAACCCCCGCGATACCGACCTGATGCCGCTCTCGGTGGTATTTGCGCTCGAAAGCGAATGCGGTGTGCCAGTTGTCACGCAGGCGATGGCCGAGCTGAGCGGTCGTCGATTGTCTGATCCCGATGCTGAGCACAAGGCGAACGTCAACGTTCTCACCTCGTACTCGGACGTGATGCAGAAGGCGGCGGCGCTAATGGCGGCGGGCGCGAGCGCAATGGCGGACGGCATTGTTACCCCGACCGAAGCCCATTCGATGGACCGAGAGGCGGCAAACATCGAGCGCGGGCTTTCGAGCTTTCGCCAGGCGCTGGCCGTCATCAAGGCGAACGGCGCGACGAAGGCTGGTTTGAGAGTGGTTGGGGAATGATCATGGAGCCCGGCCTCGATAGCGCTGGATGCCGTCTTCTCTACCGCGTCCGCCTCCACGCCCAGCAAAACAGCCGGGCGTATCCGCTTTCATTTGAGTGCGACAACCGCGGTGTCGGGTCGGCCGTCGAGGGAGGATACCTCGTCCGGCTCCATGATGACCCGCACTTCGTGACAATTACTGAGAAGGGCAATGCCTTTCTCGATCGACTGATGAGGGCTGAATAATGGCCAGTGAATTTGATCCCATGGGCGTTGCAGGCGGCAAGATGGCGGCGGCGGGCGATGATACCGAAGTTATAGTTAGTGCCGGCGGAGAAGAAGTCCGGACAACTCTCGGGACAATCAAGAAGGCATCGCGGCCCAACGGTCTTGCTGGTGACCATCTGCGCGCCTTCGTTGAGCGTATTGAGCGGCTTGAGGAAGAGAAACGCACGGTCGCCGATGACATCAAGGGTGTCTACGGCGAGTCAAAGGCCATGGGTTTCTCGCCGAAGATCATCCGCAAGGTGATCGCACTGCGGCGCAAGGACGAGTCGGAGCGTCGAGAAGAAGAGGCGATGCTTGATACCTATCTGCATGCGCTCGGGATGATATCGGAGGATGACGGTTGATCGCCTCCGGTCCCTACCAACTCCTGCCTCCGCTCTCGAAGGAGGACTACGACACGCTCGAAGCAGACATCATTGCGCATGGTGTTCTTGTCCCAGTTGAATATGACGAGGCTGGCAATATCCTCGACGGTCATCACCGCGTTGCAATATGCGAGAGCCTCGGTCTTGTTGATTGGCCGCGTTTCGTGCGCAAAGGCCTATCCGAAGATGAGAAGCGCGCGCACGCTAGGTCGCTAAATCTGTCACGGCGCCATCTATCGACGATCCAGAAGCGCGAGGTCATCGAAGCGCAGCTTAAAGACAATCCGGAACTTTCTTCCAGAGCCATAGCGGACCGGCTGAGAGTGGATCACAAGACGGTCGCCGCTGCTAGGAAACGGCTCGAAGATGGTGGGGAAATTCCCCACCAGTCAGCTGTTAAGGGGCGCGATGGTGTGAACCAGCCGGCGCGCAAGACGATCCGAACGATGTTCTTGCCTGAGCGGGCGAACGTTTCGGAAATGAAGCATGTCGTGAAATCGATCAGACGAGCGGAGCAGGAGCAAAGTCACGCCGTTAGGACATCGCTCGCTGCAGAAATCGCGGCGAAGGCTGACGCGACGCCGTGGTGGCGGTCTGCCGGACTTCATGAGGGAGCATCGTATCCGGTCATATATGCCGATCCGCCTTGGCATTTCCCTAAATACTCGGAAGTGACAGGTGGTGCCAAGAGTGCCGAAAACCACTATCCGACGATGTCGATCGACGAGATCTGCGCTCTCGGGTGCCCGGCACCTAAGCAGGCCGTTCTATTCATGTGGGTTACGGACCTGGCGAACGGCATTCGCGCTCTCCGGGAGTGGGGTTTCGAATACAAAAGCTTTTGGGGCTGGAAGAAGATTTATCCCGGCCGTCAAACGGGTACCGGATACTGGGGGTTTGACAATCTTGAACTGCTGCTAATCGGCACCAGGGGCGGATTCCCCGCGCCTTTGCAGGGGACGCAGCCGATCAAATGCACAGATCATTCCGTCGAGGGTCACTCGAAGAAGCCTGTGTGGTTTGCCGAGCAGCTTGAACGTCTGTTTTCGGATCTTCCAAAACTTGAAATGTTTCAACGCAAGGAAAGCCTTGAGGACGGCGATGTTCGCCTTCGGGGAAACTGGTCCTTCTGGGGAAATCAGGCGGGTTCGCCGGAAAGCGAGGCGCCATGACTCCTGATTTCTCGCCAGACGCCCTGAAGAGCTTTCTGCGCTCTCGTGTCGCCAGTATAGCGCGCGCTTCCTACCCGTCCTTCGGTAGATCGGCAGAGCGCGGGGCTAAGGCGGATTTGCGGATGCGCAGCGGCGTGTCGCGGGAGGACTTCGAGCTTGCCTTCAAAGGTGACCTCCTCGCGACCGAGCCTCGGCGAAAGATCTGGGCGGCGCTCTGGATAGACCCAGCAGAGGTCGGTGTGACGCTGGTCGGTGAAAATGGGGGGAGGCGATGAGCAACATGCTTCCTCTCGTCGACATTCTTGCCGATGCCGCGACCGATGCGGAGCGCGCCGATTGGCTGTTTCGATGCCCATATTGGGTAATCAATCGAGAACACATGAACATCCGGGAGATCCTGCAGAGGGCAGGGCTGCAGGCGGGGATTGCCTACCTCGATGCGATGCTTTCGCTGACGAGCGCGCGGCGGCTGTCGGACGGTTCAATTCCTCAGACCATTGTCATGCCGGTACATATCGCCGCGCACGACCTCAGAGAAGCGGCGCGGGCGGGCGCCTCGGGGGCAGCATGAGCAATCCACGGTTCTCCATCATCCCGGCGTGGATCGTCACGGACGGCAGATTGAAAGGCAGCGACCTGAAGGTGCTTTGCCTGTTGGGGACGCATACGAACAAGGAAGGCTGGTGCCGCCGCAGCCAGGTAAAGATGGCCGAGCAGCTCGGCTGCGGTCGTTCAACCGTGCAGGATTCGCTCAATCGGCTTGCAGATATAGGCGCCGTTGAAAAGCGGAAGGTCGAGAGCGCGGACGGTCGCGACAGCGCTCACTGGTATCGCGTCATCCTCGATCGTGTGCCCTCCAGCAATGCGTTTGGTGCATGGGAAGCCGAGGACGAACAGGAATTCGGTCCTATTTCAGCTGCGTCCTTCATGCCGACCCCTGCCGGTATACCGGCACCCCCTGCCGGTCCTGAGGCGGCACCCCCTGCCGGTTCTGGACCGGCACCTATTAACGACAGTTCTCTAACTTCCAATCTTAACGAAGAAGAGAGAGAGCGCGATCGCGATGATGAAGGGGAAGAAAATCCCAAGGCGCTGGAAAAGAGATTCCGCAAATGGTGGTCGACGTGGCCAACCTATGCGACCGACACGGAAGCCACGACGCGACGCGCCTGGCTGGATCTGACGGCTGAGCAACGGAGGGCTTGCGAGGACCGGACTGCCGAATACCTCGCCGCGGCGAAGGCATCTGGTCGCAAGTTCTCGAAGGCAGCGGCAACGTACCTATCGGAACGTGCTTGGGAGCGATTGGGCGAAAGGGCCGGATCTGCAGCGCAAGCCAGCGTACCGGAGCCCTACACTGCGTATTCACGGGCAGGGCGTGCGCTGTTGCTGTCGGAGCTGCTGAAGCCAGAGCGCTATCTGACCCTCAATCCGATCGAGCAGAAGATTATCGATGACAAGCCCGAGAAGCGCGATCTGATCTGGCGTGACAAGCGCGAGAAGCAGGGCTGGCCAGAGGCATCGAAGCTCATCGAGACGACGCAGCAGCGAAAGCGTTTCAACGTCCCTGCGCGCATCGTGTCGATTGGACAAGGCTTCGACAAGGTGAAGGTCGGTGGCGAGTTATGGCAGGCATGGCAGCGCCTCCACCACCGTCGTTGCTGGCCTTGGTTGCCGGCTCCAGAAGGTCTGGAATGGATGCAGTTTCCAAGTCTGCCAGATGGAATCGAAGACCTCGACGAAGCATGCGAACTGGCACTTGGCGAATTTGAAGCGGCACTGAGAGAGGGCAGGGGCAATGACAATGCAGCGTAGGATCACCGGAACGAAGATCAAATATCGGCCGATGATCGAGGCCGATCTGTCATCTCTAGAGCGTGCAAGAGCTTATGAGCGTTCGACACGCGCGGACCGAATCGCACGAATCGCAGCGGACAGGCTGCGGGCGGCATCCAAGGAAATGTGTGAAAGGAAGCCGAAAATGGCGAAATGGTACTGCCTTCGTGTGGAAAGTGGCAGAGAGATCATTGTGGAAAAGTCTCTTCAGGACGCGGATGTCGAGGCGTTCATGCCCTCGGAAAAGGTCGTTCGCATCCACAAGGGAACGAAAATAGAGGGCACGAGACCATTCTTCCCGTCGTACATGCTCGTCCGGTTCGTGCCATCAGGCGAGGCATTTGAAGGGCTGAAGAACGTCAAGCACGTGATCGATATTGTCGGCGGACCGAACGGATATCACATCGTCAGAAACGAAGATGTTGAGCGTTTGAAAGCACTTAAGTCAGAAGCAGATCTGCCGCGCGTGGCGACTGACAAGACAATGACAGATGGTGATAAGGCAGATATTACCTTCGGACCATTCGTCGGGTTCACATGCACGGTATTGGCTGTAAAGTGGTGCAGGCAGGCGAGGGCGCGCGTGCTGATCGATGTCGGTGGCAAGCCTTTTCAGATCGAGAGTATGCCTCTTGCGTTCCTCAAAAAGCTGTGACAGCAATTACGCAACTGGACGAGCCAGACCAGCGGACCCTCCGATCCCCGATGCAGCGATATCGGGCAGAGAAGGCCAAGAGCCTCAGGGAACACCGCTACTGGCCCCAGCCTTGATTGCCTCAATATCGAGGCGCCGACTCAAGGCCAGTGCTACTGCTTTGACTTCTCTGTTGCATCCCAACTAGGCGGCCTTACGGTCGCCTTTTCTGTTCTAGGGATATGATCTCGTCTCTGAGGGCACTGAATGTTTGATCGTCTTATCAAGGCGGTAGTAGATGTCGCTACTCTTCCTGTCTCGGTGGCCGTGGACGTTGTAACCCTTGGCGGCGCGCTCATCGACCGTTCAGAGCCGTATACAGTCTCAAAGGCCAAGAGGCTCGCGAAAGATGCCGGCGAAGTCGTTAAGGCCCTGGCCGAATGACAGCGGAGCTTCGTTTCGACGCAAGCGAAATCCTCAACCTGTCGCGTGCGATCCGGGCATTGCCGGAAGGCATTAAGACGAAGGCGATGGCCAGCGCGATGCGCCGCATGCGCGAAATGGCTCGATCCCGCATCGTCAAGCGCAGCGCCGAACATACGAGGCTTCCGCCTGGTGTTGTTCGAAAGGCGACGACCGCCCGCTTCAATGCGGGCGGGAACACGCAGGACGTTATCGTCAAGTCGGGTTGGGTGCCTCTGTACAAGCTCGGTGCAACACAGACATCGAGAGGCGTTCGGGTTCGAGCGAGGGGATCATACGCTCACGCGTTCCTTGCTGAGATGAACAGTGGGCATAGGGCCGTGGCCTTGAGGGTTGGCGATAAGCGGTTGCCTATTCGCGAGCTGTTCGGCCCTAACCCTGCGCACGCGATCACGAACAATCCTGACGTCTACCTCGACGTTCTGGCCGAGATCATACAGGAGCATCTTGCTCCTCGCGTGCTGCACGAGATCGATCGCCTCCTTCCCCGGTAACGGTCGGGCGGGCCAGTCGACCCCTCGGGGAACCCCCGCGGACCCCCACCCCCCTAACGGGTCCTCCCTCGGGCATACCCCATTACGGGCCGGGACGACCCCGAAATTTCGCTAGTCACGCAGGTCAAAAAACTGACCTGACAACCCTGACTCGGCCTGACAAGACCTGACGAACCATGACCGATCTCTTCGAACCAATGGCAGTGGCAGCGCCGGGAAGCGACGGCGTCTGGTTGACGATCGCCGAGCTGGCGAAGCGGAAGGGCATCAGCCGTCAGTCGGCGTCAGAGCGGATCAATCGGCTTGAGCAAGATGGCCTGATCGCAACTCGGCATGTCGGACGATCTAGAATGGTCGAACTGGCGACCTTTGATCGTGTCGTCGGCCAGACCGGAAACGCGTTTCGCGAACAAGGCGCCCAGACAAAGCGGGAAGCGAGTGAGCCGCAATCGTCTGCCACGACGCCCGTCAGTGCCGCGCTGCGCGATGCCCAGACCGAACGCGCGCAGTATGAGTCGAAGCTGAAGGCGCTCGACTATGCCGAGCGAACCGGCGCCCTAGTACCGATCAAGGGGGAGCACGGCGTCGAGACCGCTTTGGTGAAGGCGACGGAGGCAATCCTTCGCGAGATGAATGCGCCCCTCAACTGGGTCAACGAGATCCTTGAGACGGTGCGTGAGGGTGAGCCTGCGTTGCGCCGGCTTCTGCGCCGGAAGATCCATGAGCAGCGCGAAGCGATCGCCGCCAGGCTGACCGCCGTTGCCGGTGAGGCAGCGGAAGCCGAGCGGTCGGGGGTGCAGGTGGATCTCGACTTCGGGGGCGAGGAATGAAGGTAACGATGAAACGGTCGGCGGTTGCAATCGTCGCCGGCATCCTCGCGAGCGGTATCGTGCCTCCTCCTCAGTTGTCAGCAGCCGAGTGGGCACGGAAGAACCTGGTCGTTCCAGATGGGCCGCGGGCTGGTGAATTGTGGGACGATAGCCTAACGCCCTACATCGCCGAACCGTTGGAAATGTGTGCGACCGAAAGCGGCGTCAACGAGATTGCTGTACGCAAGTCGGCGCAGACCGGCTTCACCACGCTGATGATCGCCGCAATAGGTCATCTGATTGCGACCGATCCATGCCGCGCCATGATTGTCCAGCCGACGTCAGGCGCGCTGAAGGAATTCAACGCCGAAAAGCTCGATGTCGCCATTACCGGTTCTTCGGCACTCAACAAGCTGGTCAAGGAGCAGGCATCCCGTTCCGGGGACGGCTCGACTGCAGTTCGAAAGAAGTTTCGCGGCGGCTCCCTAAAGCTTGCCATAGCCAGCTCGGCTGCGGATCTACGTTCCTCGACGATCAAGAAAGCCTTCCTCGACGAGATCGACGAATATCCCGACGATCTAGATGGACAGGGCGATCCGTTCGGGATGGTCGAAGCACGTCAGGAATCTTTCCTGATGTCGGGCGAGTGGCTGCGAGTTTACGTGTCGACGCCAACCATCAAGGGCGGATCGAAGATCGATAGCTATTTCGAGGGCGGTGATCAGCGTTACTGGTATATGCCGTGCCCTGGCTGCGGCGAGAAATTCAAGTTCGTCTTCGAACGGAAGCACTTCCGCTTTAATGACGAATTTCCGCATGAGCCCCACTACGCGACGCCCTGCTGCGGCGCGATTGTCGAGGCTTACGAAAAGGTCTCGCTCATGAAGAAGGGCGGCTGGGTTCCGGAGGCTTCGCGACCGGGGGCCTATCCTTCCTACCATTTCGATGCCCTGACGTCGCCGTTTGTGCCGTGGGAAAAGATCGCTGCTCGCTTTGTCGAAGCGAACCAAGATCCGCTGAAGCTGAAGACCTTCAACAATCTGACGCTCGGCCTTTCCTTCGACATGAAGGGCGACGCACCCGATCATGTTCGTTTGATGGAGCGGCGTGAGGAGGACGTGGTCAGGGGCCGCATCCCGGCAATGGGCCTCGTCTTTGTCGCCACGGCCGACGTGCAGCTCAACGGCATCTACTATCTGTTCAAGGCCTACGGTCCCGATAGGCAATCGTGGCGCGTTGATGCTGGGTTCATCGAGGGTGCGACCGACGATCCGCATGCTGGCGCGTTCCTTAAGCTTGAGGAGCTGCGCACGAAGCAATGGCCAGACGCCTACGGCCGGCGCCGTGCCGTCGATCTCTTTGGTATCGACTCCGGCTATCGCAGTCACGTGGTCTATACCTGGGTTCGTGGCAAGGCCGCCACCTTCGCACTTAAGGGCCTTGATGGCTGGTCGCGGCCACCAATTGGTCAGCCGTCATCTGTGGATATCGACTTCAACGGCCAGCGCATTCGCAATGGCGCGATGGTGTGGGGTGTTGGCACTTGGTCGCTGAAGGGCGGTTTCTATGCCAACCTTCACAAACAGGGAATTGCTGCCGGACAGCCGGCAGATCCGCCTGGTTACTGTCACTTCGGCAGCTGGATGGACGAGGTCTATTTCCGGCAGATTACCTCGGAATATCTGGGGACGGAAAAGGTCAAGGGGCGAACCCGCCGGATCTGGATGCCCCGCGCAGGCGAGCAGAACCACTTTCTTGACTGCGAGATCTATGGCGATGCCCTTGGCGACTATCTGGGCATCTCGCGCATGACGCCTGATGAATGGCGGGAACTCGCGAGCATGAGAGGGCTACCGGATGGCGTCCTAGATGCAGACATGTTCGCACCCGCACCGCTGCTGGCTGCAAAGCACGTGGCGATCCAGCAAGACCAAGTGCAGAAATCTGAAACAGTCGATCGCCGCACGCCTCCGCCCGATACTGAGGGCGGTTGGTACAACCCCAATGACTCCTTCTGGGATCGGTAAAATATGGCGTGGACGCAAACAGATCTGGACACCATCAACGCCGCTATCGCGACGGGCGCCAAGCGCGTCCGGTTCCAGACACACGAAGTCGAGTACCAGAGCCTGAAGGACATGCTAACGGCGCGTGATCTCATCAAAGCAGAGGTCTTGGGGGCTGACGATCGCGGCGGTGCGATCTTTGTTGAGTACGGGGGCGGCTACTGATGAACGTCCTTGACAAGGTCATATCGTTTTTCGACCCGGTGTCGGGCGTCAATCGTGCCGCGGCTCGTCAGCTGCTGCGATCGTCTGAAAAGCGCGACTACGCTGCTGCTCAGTTCGGCCGGCGCAACAAGGCGTGGCGCGGTCGCGGCACGTCAGCTACGACCGAGGTGGCCGGCGCTCTCACCACATTGCGCGATCGCGCTCGCGATTTCGTGCGCAACGGCTGGGCGGGACAGCGAATCCTCGATGTTCTGACGTCTCATGTCATCGGTACGGGGATCATGACTGTCCCTAATACCGGGAACGACCGTGCCGATAATCGCTATCGCCTGCTTCGAGAAGAGTGGGAGGAGCGTTCGGATATCGAGGGCGTCCTTGATTATGGCGGTCAGCAGTCGCTCATTTTGAGGTCCATGGCCGAAGGTGGTGACAGCGTCTTGCGGATGCTGCCCATCAGTCTGTCGGATGCAGGCTCCAGCATTCCATTGCGACTTCAGGGGCTCGAAGGCGACCTCATCGATACGTCGCGAGATAGCCTGCTTGGCCGGGAAAGCAATGTCCGGCTAGGCGTCCAGATTGGCGAATGGAACTTGCGAGAAGGCCTCTACCTCCACTCAACGCATCCCGGAGACGGGGGTGTCTCGTTCGGAAGTGAGGCATCGAAGCTCGTTGCATGGAATGACCTTTGCCACCTGTATCGCCCTCTGCGCCTCGGCCAGCTGCGCGGTATTTCTTGGTTCGCACCCATCCTTCTGAACGCGAAAGAAATTCAGGATCTGATGGAGGCCGCCATCGTTCAGCAGCGAACGCAGGCGAGCTTTGCTGGCTTCC
This sequence comes from Rhizobium sp. 57MFTsu3.2, assembly GCF_012932765.1. Lineage (NCBI taxonomy): Bacteria > Pseudomonadati > Pseudomonadota > Alphaproteobacteria > Hyphomicrobiales > Rhizobiaceae > Rhizobium > Rhizobium sp. 57MFTsu3.2. Next base: position 28,687 of record NZ_JDWI01000040.1, on the reverse strand, counting down.
TCAGGCGCGCTGCAGGTGCAAGCAACCCGCTGGTACCGAAGAGGGAAGAGGATGGAACGAAGGTCACTCGCATCGAGCCAGGCCAGATACAGGATATTGGCGAGTCCGAAATCACGTTCGCAAACCCTTCGTCACAGTCCGTCTTCGGGGAAGCCTACAAAGCCGGTCTCTGGGCAATGGCTGCGGGCGCAGGCATTTCGTATGACCAGCTGACCGGCGACCTTACTCAAGCGAACTACTCGTCGCTGCGGGCGGGAAAGATCGAGTTTCGGCGACTAGTCGAGCAAATCCAGTGGCAGATCTTCGTTCCGATGGTTTGTCGAAAGGTTGATCGACGGTTCGCCGAATACGCCCTCATGTCTGGCAAGCTGCCTTCCCGCAAGGAAGGCTACCGAGTCGACCATGTCATGCCGGCAGTTGAACCGATCGATCCAAAGAAGGATCTGGAGGCCGACATTCTTGCCGTGCGTGCGGGCCGCATGTCGCCGCAGACCTTCATCTCGGCCTGGGGTCATGACTGGCGAAAGGTCGTCAGCGACTTCGACGCCTTCTTCAAGTTCGCCGATGCGAACAACGTACCTCTCGATATCGATCCAAGGCGGCCGGCGAACGGCGCCAGAACCAACGCCGGACCAACGGCGGAAGGAGCGCAGAATGACTAACATCATCCGCCTGCCGCAGCTCAGCCGCAATGCCGAGGTGAGGGCCGCATCGTTCAACGAGGCTGACAATACGATCGATGTTGTGTGGACGACAGGTGCTGCGGTTCGCCGTGTCAACTGGATCGATGGCGAGTTCGACGAAGAGCTTGTCGTTTCGCCGTCGGCCATCCGCCTCGATCGTCTCAATGCTGGCGCTCCGTTCCTCGACACCCATGGCACATGGAGCCTTGCCGATGTCATTGGCTCTGTGGTCAAGGGTTCGGCGCGTATAGAGGGCGGCGTTGGCGTAGCCAAGATCCGGCTTTCCACTGCAGCCGACGCGATCGACCGCGTGGCGAAAATCAAGGAAGGCAGCGTCACCAACATCTCAGTCGGCTACCGCATCCATGCGGTCGAAAAGACCGAGCGCGAAGGCCGCACCCCAGTGCATCGGGTGATCGATTGGGAGCCGTGGGAAATCTCCGCGGTTCCCATCCCGGCTGACCCCGGCGCGCAGATCCGGAGTGGTAAAGATGAAGGTGCGCTCTTCGCCTGCCGCGTCGATCCCGATCTTTCGACAGCAAACAGAATTCGCCGCATGCGCATGGAGATGCAGATGCGGCAACAGCAATTGGCAGGCTAGCGCAGGCTACCGCCATAAACCGCCTCGGCGGTCGCCCATCTGACGCCTTTGGGCAAGGCCCTTTCAAGGAAGATATCCATGAAGATGAAAACCGTACTGGCGGTAGCCTGCACGCTCGCTACCGCATTTGTGATGAGCTTCGGGCTCGTCTCCGAAGCCTTTGCCGCAATGCCACACGCTCCCGTCCATCTGGCCGCCTCGTTGGTCGACGCGGTTCGGGAATTTGGTCCGCACCTGGCGATCCCGCTCGTTGTCATGCGAGCCAATCTCGCCGATCTGCAGAAGCGCGCGACGGACAAGATCGCGGAGCTGAAGGACGATACGGCGCCCGATGCCGCCCGAACGATCCAGGCCGATCACAAGAAGTTGCTCGACGAGATCGATGCGCTGCAAGGCGATATCCGCAAGGCCGAGCAGGAAGAAGCAGCAGCAGGAACTGTAACGACTCCTGCCAATCCGACCGCCAACGTGGATGGTGCTCGCGCAGCTGACATCTACGACATCGGAACGCGTGCCGGAATGACCAATGAGGCCATCCAAGCTGCCCTCCGCAATGGCACTGCTGTTGACGCCTTCCGCGCACAGGCCTTCGACCACATGACCGCGCAGTCTGCCCGCACACCGACCAGCGGCGTTCACGTTGTTCGGGATGAAGCAGATGCCCGCCGCGCCGGCCTGACGACGGCAATGGCATTCCGCCTTGGCGGTATCGACCAGCCGACCGGGGACCAGGCTTCGCAGGCTCGCGGGTTCATGGACAACTTTGATGTTGTCGAGTTCGCGGCTGCCGCGATGGGTTATCGCGGAATGCTGCGCACCGTGCGCGAACGCGAAGAGATGCTGGAACGTGCGTTTCATGCAACCAGCGACTTCCCGGCAATTTTCTCCAGCGCCATCAACACCGTTCTGGAGCGGCGCTATGCGCTGGCGCAGCCAAGCTACCGCCGCATTTCTCGCCGTCGTGATTTCGTCGACTTCCGTCCGCACTACGCGGTCTCGGTCGGTGAATTCCCGATGCTCGAAAAGATGACCGAGTCCGGCGAGATCAAATTCGGCACGTTCGGCGAAGGCAAGGAAACTATCGCCGTCTTGCCATATGCGAAGGGCATCCGGGTTAGCCGTCAAATGATGGTCAATGATCGCCTGAATGCGATCGGCGAGCTTCTCGGCGGATACGGCAGAACGGTCGCTCGGTTCGAGGAAGTCACATTCTACGCCATGATGCTCTCGGCCAATACGGTGCTGTCTGACAATAAGGTTGTGTTCCACGCAGGCCACGCCAACCTGGCTGCAGCCGGCTCGGCCATCACCGTCGCCAGCATCGGTGTTGGCAAGGCGGCGATGCGCAAGCAGAAGAACCTCGACGGCGCGACGATGAACGTCCAGCCTTCCATTCTGCTCGTCTCGCCCGACAAGGAAACCGAGGCGCTGCAGTATCTCTCCCCGATCAATGCGAATGACTCCATCAAGGTCAACCCGCATGTCGGCACGCTCGATCCCGTGGTTTCGGCGGAGCTGGCCGGCAATGCATGGTACTTGTTCGCCGATCCGGACGAGGCTGCCGTCTATCAGTGGGGCCTTCTCGATGGCTATGGCGCTCCCCGCATTCGCTTCGACGAGCCCTTTGGCACGCAGGGGCAGGCCATGACCGTCGAGCACGACTTCGGCGTCGGTGCGGTCGGCTTCCAGGGCGGCTACAAGGACCCCGGCAACTAAGCCGGGCTCCCCCTTCCTTCCTCGCCTCATTGAGGCATTCCTGAAATCAAGAGGATTCAGACATGAAGAATTTGATCCAGCCGGGGAAGTCGATCGACGTCGCCGCGCCTGCCGGTGGCGTTATATCCGGCAACATCGTCGTCATCGGTTCGTTGGTCGGCGTTGCAGCATCAACGGTGGCGCAAGGCGAACTGGTGGCCATCTCCACCGAAGGCGTCTTCGAATTGCCGAAGGTTTCCGCGCTCGCCATCGCTACCGGAGACAAGGTCTACTGGGATGCTGTAGCCAAGAACGTAAACAAAACGTCGGCGGGCAATACGCTTGTCGGCATCGCTGTTGCGGATGCGGCAAACCCCTCCGCGACCGCGAAGATCAAGCTCGGCGCGACCACGGTTTAATCCGATGTCCAACATCTTTGAGCGGCTGGCAAAAGTCAGCCGCTCCACAGTCGAGCGCGTCCACGGCAAGGATGTGACGATCTTTCCGATCTCCGCGAAAGATCCCAACGCATCAAGGCGGCTCTCATCTTCCGAGGCCTCTTATCTCTCATCGGCATGCTTCTTCGAAAACACGCTGATCGAGAACGATGCCAAAGCGCAGCCGCTGACCGGCATGGGAAGGCTCGCCAATCGCGCGCTGCAGATTCAGGCGTCCATTCGCCTCATCGACGGCATGCCGCTCAGACCAGGCTTTTTCCTTCGCCGTGAGGAGGATGGAGCGATCTTTTCAATTTCTCGGTTTGACCCTGATGGGCTTGGGACGGTTCTGGCCGTTCTCGTAACCGAGCAAGCTTTGCCCGAGGCGTGAAATGCTGGCAGCTGAAGCCCTGAGACTTGCCGCAATCGAAGTCCTCAGACCCACTGCGGCGGTTGAGGCAGGCACGGGGTTTCCGACACTGGCGGGCTTGAATGTGCTGGATAGCCGCGAAGTCGCCGTCGAGGACATCGATCGCAGCAAGCCATACACGCCGATCCTCGTTCTTCACACGACGGAGGCCGGCGTTGCGCTTCGGGGCCCGCTGGCTTCGGCCGGTGATGTGAACGCAGACGCCGTGCTTGACGTGGTCGCCGAGCTGGCTGTGGTCGAGCGGGATGCTCAAAGCGAGTTTGCGTTTGTCGCGGAAACAGACCCGGAGTCACGTCTCGTTCTGGCCGCGCTCTGTGCGCAGGTTCGATATCTGCTCGAACAGAGCCAGGCGGGAGTAATGTGGCGGCGTCTGGTTCGGCGCATCATCAATATAGAGTATCAGTCGTTCTCAGCTCCGGATGTAGGATTGCGCCTTCAGCGCACGACGATGCGATTTCACTGCGAGATCCGCGATGACAATTTCGAGGTTGCGGGCCTGCCGGAACCTCTTGCAAGCGTCTACGCACAATTGCCGGCGCAGTCCTATGCGAAGGCCAAGCTTGCTGCGCTAGCAAGCCACTTTTCTCCAGACGTGCTTCCACCGCTGGATCTCGTCACCATCGATACCGGGCCGAACTCGCCCACCGCACAAGTCGATTTCACCTGATCATTCGGAGGGCCCGATGACCACTCTTTATAAGCCCCGCGAAGAGGGCTTGCGTATCCCTATGCCCGGCCAGCAGGGCGATTGGCCAGCCGATGGGCATCCCGTGAATTTCGCCAGTTCTTACGAAGCGCGGCTTGTGAAGTCTGGCGACCTCGTCAAAGTCGAAACCAAACCCGCGCCGAAGGACCCGGCCGGCAAAACCGGAGGCTCGAAATAAATGGCATCCAACATTCCTGCCAATCTGACGGCACCACTCTTCACCTTCGACGTGCAGAGCGGTGGCAACTTCGAGGCCGAGAACCGATTCATCATCCTCGGTCATGGCCTTGCGGGCGGTTCGCTTGCGGCCGACAGCATTGCGCTCTGCAACACAAAAGAGGACGCACGCCGTCTCGCCGGTGCTGGCTCGATGCTGGAATCCCAGTTCATCGCCGCCCGTCGAAATGCGCCGGCGCAGGAGATCTGGATTGGCCGCGTCGCCGATACGGGCACGGCTGAAATTCGCACCATCACGGTCGGCGCAGTTCCCGCGGCTGGTGGTCATGGCGTACTGCAGATTGCCGGGGAGTCTGTCTCGGTCGAGATCCCGGCCGGCGCTAACGCAAACGCTGTCGCGGCATCGCTCTCTGCCGCTATCAATGCCTACTACAATCGCCTGACTGGCCGGTCGCTTCCGTTCACGGCGACCGCCGCGACCAATGTCGTCACGATCACGGCGCGACACAAAGGCACCTATGCAACGGGCCTCGACATCTATGTGCCGGTGCTCGATACCGCCAACGCCTTTGCCGGTCTGTTCACCTTTGCCACCACGACGCCCGGCGCTGGGGTGCCGTCCGTGGCCAACGTCCTCGCGGCGATGAACGATGATCCCTTCGAGATCATCGTTTCGGCTTTCGGCGATGCAACCAACCTTGGTTTGCTTGACGCTTTCCTGAATACGGTGTCCGGACGCTGGTCCTATGCGCAGCAGCTCTATGGCCATGCGTTCTATCCGAAGGCGGATACCACGTCGAACCTCGCGACCTTCGCGCTGGCACGTGATACCTGGCACCTGACCATGATCCCGGCTCTGGCCGGCGGGGGGAACGGGACGCCCGACTATCAGTGGGTTGCAGCATTCGTGGCGAGGATCGCGCCGTGGCTTGGCGGTGGCGCCAACGGCGATGTGTCGCGCAACCAGACCGGACTTGTCGTTCAGGATGTCCTTGCCCCGCGCGACCGTACTTACTGGATGGACTACGCCACGCGCGACGCGATGCTGAAGAACGGCGTTTCCACCTGGTCGGTCAATCGCAATGGCGACGTGGCGATCGACAAGATCATCACCCACCAGCAGACGACGAACGGTGCGCCGGACACGACGTTCCGGGACATTCAGTCGGTCTATCAGGTGACATACGCGTTGAAGAAGTTTCGCGCCGACCTTGCCTTCGAGCATTCGAACAAGGCGCTGGCGCAGGACAATCCGGCTAACCTCGACGCGATCACCACGCCGAAGGATATCAAGGCGACGCTGTTCCATACGTACCAGTCGATGCCAGGTGTTCTGAAGAACTCGGTGTCGGTCCTGCCTTACATCGTCGTCAACATCGACCAGGACAATCCGAACCGGGTCAATGCGCAGCTGCCGATGGATCGCGTCAACGCCCTCGATATCCTCGCGGGTCTCGCCAACGTCTACAGCCAGTTCACGACCTCTGCAGCGACGGCGTCTCTCTGACGCCGTTTCCCTTCGCATCCTTTCGGCAACTCTCTTTTTAAGGGGCATATCCCATGGGTAATGATTTCGGCGGGCGCATGACGGTGCGCCTTTCTACCGGACAGACGCTATCGCTGCGCGGCACCCTCAACCTCAACCCGTCCGGTCAATCCAACGAAGCTATCGTCAATCAGGATGCCTCCGTCGACCGGGTCGGGACCGTGCAGGCACGACGCGCCGAACTGAACTTCTCGGCAAGGGCATCGACTATGATGCTCTCATGAAGTCGGATCGGTTCAACGTCACCTTCATCGAGGACTTCACCGGCGTGACGCACTACTACACGAACACCTTCGTGGTTGGCGATCCGCAGATCAATCGCATGAATGGCGAGGTCACCGGCTGCTCGATCTCGGCTGAAAACTACAACCGGGATAACGGCTGATGGCGAACGTCGAGGTTCCGCTTTCCAAGTCATATAGCGCTCATGACAAGCAGTTCTCGAAGATCACGCTTCGAGAGCCCCGCTATCATGAGATCTATATGGAGGGCCGTGGAAAGCCGCGCGAGTGGCAGCCTAGCCCGCATGGTCCTGTCGTCGTCACCTATCCTGCGGTCGTTGATTCTTATCTGCAACAGATCATCGTCGAGCCTGGCTACGATTGCATCGCGAATCTCAACCCGGTGGACTCTCTGGCTTTGGAGAAAGCAGTTCTCGATTTTTTTCCAATCTAGGCGACCTCGACAAGGTTGCCGACGGGTTGGTCTTCAAGTTCGGCTGGCCGGCCGAGCGGGTTGAGATGATGACCCCGAGCCAACTGTACTACTGGGCTTGGCGTCTCAAGGATTTTACTGAAAGGATCAAGTCGTGACGCGTACGGTTGAAGCGCAGCTGCGGATCTCCGCCGTCGACAAGACGGGGCAGGTGTTCAAGTCTGTCGCCGGCAAGATGGGCGAGATCAATCGTCGTGCCGACGCGCTCAATCGCCAGCAAAGCGCGCTGGCCCGAGGTTCGCAAGCTGCCTATGGGGCCATGCTCCGCTATGCCGCGCCCGCTGCTTTGGCTTATGGCGCCAAGCGGGCGGTGACCGATTTCGCAGCTGTCGAGCGACAGATGACGCGCATCGGCATCACCGCCAATGCCAGCGTCGAAGAAACCAATGCTGCCTTCACCCGACTCCAGGATATTTCCAAGCAGGTCGCTCTGCCGGTCGACGACGCGATCACGGCGCTCGATACGCTGGTGGCTTCGGGCCTCGACCTGAAAGAGGCGATGGATTTCCTGCCGTCCGTCTTGAAGACCTCGCAAGCCTCGGGTGCGGCGACGGAGGATATCGCCAATACCGCCATCAAGGCGGCTTCTGCGCTGAAGCTGGAAACCAGCCAGATGCAGCACGCCTTCGACATCATGGTAGCGGGCGGCAAGGCCGGTCAGTTCGAACTGAAGGATATGGCGACCTATATCCCGGATCTCGCCAATTCCTTTTCGTCGCTTGGTTACACTGGCGAGGACGGCCTGAAGAAGCTAGTCTCGATCCTGCAGACGATCCGCGAGGACACCGGGTCTGCTTCATCTGCGGCGACCTATGCGCAGAACGTCTTCGGAAAGATCTATTCGCAGGACACCGCGACGAAATTCTCGAAAATGGGTGTCGACCTCCGCAAGGAACTCGATGCAGCCCGCAAAAACGGCGAGGATACCGTTGCTGCCTTCGTCCGGATCTCGAAGGAGGCAATCGACGGCGATCTCAGCAAGCTGCCGTTGCTCTTCACCGATGAACAGTTTCGCCTTGGCATGCAGTCGCTGATGACGAGCGCCGACAGCTATGAAAAGTTCCTCAAGACAGTGAACAGTTCGGAAGTCGACGGCACGGTTTTCCGCGACCTGGCGCGCGTCACTGGCGACACGCAGTCCAGCATCGACAAGCTGTCGAGCAGCTGGGACAAGCTGATGAACAGCATTGGCAAGGGCGTCGCACGGCCCGCTGTTCCGGTCATGGATGCGATCTCGAAGGATGTCGATTACGGCGACGCGGTGCGCTCCTCGCTGAAGGATCAGGGTAAAGGCTACTGGGCGACGGAAACGTGGATGGCGATGAACCTTCCATTCGGTTCGTTTTCGCATAGCGCCGATGCGGACAAGCTGGCGTTGGCGGGTGGCTATCGCGATCCGGACTTTCTGCACCGGATGCGCCAGGGCCCGAACATGCCACAGGGGCCGCATATGCCGGAGTTTCCCGGCGGTGACCGCAATCTCGATCCTCGCAAGCTGCCATCTACAGGCGTGCCTATGCCTGGCGCGCGACCCTCGGTATCGCCTTCGATTGTGGATATTTATGGACAGTATGCCCGCAGCCGCATGACGGCAGAGCAGTCTTCCGGCGTGGGCCCCCAGGTCGCGGGAATGGCGTCGCCGATCGCTCCTGGACTGTCGTCGTGGATGGAAAAGTTTTTCCGCATGCCCTCGAAGGAAGAATTCCAGGATGCCCTGAAGGTCGATGCTACTGGTCTTAAGGAAGGTGGCGACGAAGCAAGGCAGAAGGTGGCGGACGGTGGCCGTGAGGCCAGCGATTCGATCAAGCAATCTGCAGCCTCATTGACCGAGGCCGGCAACAGCGTCAGCTCGTCCATTCTGGCAGCGGCGAAAGAGCTTGCTGCAGCGGTGTCGGGGCTCGCGCGGGCGGGCGCTTATAACAGGCCCGGCGTCAACGCGAACACGGGCCGCTCCATGCCGCCGCAGGCGGGTGCACCGGCTGGTGGCAGCGGCGGTGGTGGGTACTAAGGAGGCGTCATGCGCGACTGGACAAAAACCCTGCGCCGCGCCAGCTATCGTGGCGTCGAATTCTGGGTCGACTACGAGGACCTGTCCGGAGGCAAGCGGCTCGCCATTCACCAATATGCAGGTGGCCGGCAAACTCTTGTCGAGGAGCTTGGGCTTGCGACCACCGCTTACGGACTGACGATCTATTTCGTGAGTGACGTGGCGGATGCCGAGGCGAAGTTGTTCTCGGCTGCCATGCTATCCGATGGTCCCGGTTACCTGATCCTGCCGATCGACGGCGGGATGATGGCGACAGCACAAGACTTCCGCCGCTCGCGAGAGCAGCTGCGAAACGGCTACATCGGCTTCGATGTGACCTTCATTCCTTCTCTGACAGATGGTGGCCGGGCGCTGTCGATCGGAGATGTCAGTGCGGCAGTCGCCAGCGGTTTTGCTGCGGCCGCAGCCCAGTTCGCAAAACTCTTCTGATCTTAGAGGTTGATGATGGCGGCAGATAGAGACACGATCCTTTCGTGGCTGGCGGACCTTTCTGTCGCCATCGTCACGGATATCGACGATCTGGCAGATGTCTCGGCACGCATTGCGATGGCTCCGGATCTCGACGCCGATGCCTTCGCCACTGAGGCGTTGTCGCTGATGCGGGTGATCGCCGAGAGTGTCGACGAGCCTGCGGACTTCGATCGACTGGCCCAGCCTGTTGTTGCTGGCGGACTAACAGCCGATGCTATTGCCGTCATGGTTGGCTTGGGCTTGGCTGTCGCCGGTTGCCGTCCTGATTGGCCATCTCGGCCGGTGGCGCGCCGGGCTCGTTCTCGCGTTTCTGCTGCAGGCGAAGCTGCGACTGTCGCGATCGACAAGCTCGGCGGTGACGGTGCTGACCTTTACACCTGGTCGACATCGGTTACCGCGATTTCCGTTCGGGTGATTTCCGATCTCGCCGCTGATGCCGCGCCTGTAATCAAGGTCGAGACAGGCATTTCGATGCCGTCGACGGTGCTGGCTTACCAGCTCTACGGCGACGCGAACCGGGCCGAGGGGCTTGTCGATATCGCCGGCTCCGCAACGCCGTTCGTCATGCCCGTTCTGTTTGATGCTTTGGCCTCCTGATGCTTGAGAAGATCACGATCGACGGCTTCCCGCTTTTCAAGTCCGTCACCATCAATATGTCAGCCGAGGAGGCAGTGCGGACGGCGGAAGTAACCCTCGTGCCGCAGGGCGACGGCGTGCCAGTGGTGCCGGGGCTGTCGACCATTATCAAGGCTGGCAAGGATCTTCTGCTAACCGGTTACGTCCGTGACGTTCGTCCGTCGCATAGTGCCGACGAGCGATCGCTGACAGTGACGATCTGTTCGCGGACTGTGGATGCGACAGAGTGTTCGGTCGAGCACCCAACTGGCGAGGTGTTGGAAAAGGACCTCGCAGCGATCGCCAAAGAATTTGACGGACTCGGGATAGGCGTGGAGAGCGATGGCACCTTGCCGACAGAGCCGCGCCACAAGCTGCATGTCGGCGAGACATTGTTTTCGACGATCGAGCGACGCGCACGCGGTCGCGGCATCCTGATCTACGATACGCCAAAGGGAAAGCTGAAGCTCGCGACGAAGCCCGAGGGAACCCATCGCGGAGGACTTTTTTGGGGCGTCAATATCGAGCAGGCATCATCAGAATTGACCGAGCGCGGTCGCTACAGCGCTGTCAAAGTGCGTGGCCAGGCCAGCGAAGGAACTAGCAAGCAACAGCTCCGGGCGGAGACAACGGCCCGCGACGTGAGCGTGTCCCGCCCGCGGCCACTGATCCTGCCCCATGAGGGCGAAACGACTGTCGATCGCCTGAAAAAGCGTGCCGACTGGGGCGTCAAGCGCGGTGCAGGCTTTGCCTCGACCGCCACTATCACCGTCACCGGATGGCGCGACGAGGGCGGGATGATCTGGAACCGAAACTGGCTCGTCTATGTCCGTGACAGCTGGATCGGCATCGAGGGCATGATGGTAATCAAAGCAGTCTCGCTCACGCAGGACAGTGAAGGGCAAGGCACAGTTGCCGTTCTTTCACTGGCTGATCCTCGTGCGCTTGGGGGAGAGAACCCGCGTGGCAAGACGGCCGGTGCCTATTCTGCGCCCGGTGCTATCTCGGTGGAGTACGAAGACGAATGATCGGCAAACGCATCGAACTCGACGGCAACAATGTGGAGAAGGGCGGGCAGCAGTTCGTCACTGGCCGAGCCCTCAAGTCCGACGGCTATACGAACATCCATCGGATTGAGCCGCACGGATTTTCCTCCATGCCGGTCAAGGGAGCAAAAGCGCTCTTGGTTGCTCCGAACGGTGACGCGGATCAGGCTTTTGTTTTCGGGGGAGAGCATCCTGGATTGAGGCCATCCGATCTGCCTAGCGGAGCGACGGCCATCTACGACTCGAGCGGAAATATCATCAAGCTCATCGGATCGGGGATCGTTATCCAGTCCGGCGGCGTGAAGATGGTCATCTCTCCGGATGGCGTGGCCATCACCGGCGGCACGATCACCCATAACGGCAAGAACATCGGGGACACGCATATCCATGGCGGCGTCGTTCCTGGTGGCGGCACGACAGACGTTCCTGTCTAAGGTGGACTTAAACCATGCTGAAGATCATTCCGGTCGACGACGCCGAGGAGTCATACCGCGCACCTGATCTCGGCTGGGACGGTGCCGTCGGCGACGTCATCCTCAATCCGCTCTCGCATCCTGAGGCGCCTGGCGACTTGCGTTCTGAACAGGGTCTCGCGACACAAGTGCTGATCTGCCTGATGACCGATCGGCGGGTTGAGCAAAGTGAGCTGCGAGACGGTGACGAGAACCGCGGCTGGTTTGGCGACAGCTTTGACATGATGGAAGGCGAAACGCCGCTCGGCTCCCGCCTCTGGCTGCTGCGCCGCTCGGCGCTTTACCCCGGAATCGAGGTCAAGGCCGAGGACTACGCAAGAGAAGCCTTGCAGCCGCTGCTCGACCAAGGCGCCGCCACACGGGTGGAGGTGACGGCCATCGCCGGCAGCAACCGCCTCGACCTGTCCGTCTCCCTCTACGGGCAGAACGGCTCGCATGTCTACAACTCGCAATTCGAACTACTTTGGAGACAGATTGATGGCGTGGCAAATCCGCTCGCTCCCTGATGCTTCTGCTCGTGTGCGAGGTGCGTTCCGCAAGTACATGCCAGGAACAGACTCTGCGCTTCTGAACAACTTCGTGACTGTGCTCGGCAAGGTGCTTGCCGGCATGGCGCACGAGTTTGAACTGCGCATGGCTTGGCTCGCCAAACAGATGTTTCTTTCCTCCGCGACGTCGGAGCAGTTCATCATCCAGCTTTGTTCCGATGTAGGCATTTATCGAAAGGCGGCTTCCAAGGCGACCGGGCTTTCAGTGACAGGTACGGGTTTGCCGGAGGCGACCTACCCGGCAGGTATTCGCTTTATCTCGGGTAGCAACACCTATCTTTCGTCCAATCCTGCGACGGCGGACACGCTCGGCAATGTGAGTTTTCCGGTCGTTTCCGAGACGGTCGGAGCGACAGCCAACCGCGACGCAGGCGGTTTGCTCGCTCTGGCAGACCCAGTTCTTTATCCGGAGCTTTCCACCATCTGGACGGTTGGTGACGCAGGGATCGGCGGTGGCGCCGATGTCGAGAGCATCGAAGAAATGAAGGCGCGCGGTCTCTACCGCAAGCAGAACCCGCCAGGTGGCGGCAAGCTGACAGACTATGAAGATGTCGTTCTGTCGGTTCCCGGTGTGCTCAAGGCTTGGGCTTTCCGTGATCCTTATGCGCCGGGGTTTCTTGTCGTCCTCTTCCTGTTCAAGGGTCGGCCCAATCTCATACCAACGGCGGGTGACGTCCTGGTCGTGCAGTCGGCGATCGATGCGAAGCGACTGATCAGGATCGATGACAGTGTTGCAGCAGCTCCCGTCGCTTTTCCGATCGATATCACCATCAACGGTCTTAGGAGTGACACGGCTGATGTGCGCGCGGCAATCGCTGCCGGGCTGACGGACATGCTTTACGACAGAGGCAGGCCCGGCATTGCTGGCGACACCTTCACCCTGTCCTTGTCGTGGATTGAGGAAGCCATCTCGACGGCAACCGGAGAGGATCGACACGTGCTGGCGTGGCCGCTCGACGACGTCACTTTGACCAACGGGAAGTATCCAGTCCTCGGGGCAATCACCTATGGCGCGTAACAGTTATCAAAGCGTCGTCACCACAGTCGGGGCTTCACCGGCGGGAGTGATGGCGCTTCCCGATCCCTATGACGCATTGGCGAGCCCTGAAAACGACGACCTGCTCGGTGCATCGTTGTCGATGTGGCCGACTGGTGCAGCCTGGGGCACGCCGGACGGGCAAGCGATGTCGCTTTCGTCCACACTTGCCGGGCTGACGCGCGTCATGGTTGACGGCTTCGTCTGGCTCTATGGCCGCGCATGGCAGCTTGCGCGACAGGCGACGATGTCCGGCGTCAGCGAGACGCTTCCCGAATGGGAAAGGGACTATGGGCTGCCGGAGTCTTGTTTCGTTGGCACCCAGACGACAGCACAACGGCTGCAAGCGCTGGCCCGAAAGGTATCCGGCATACCCACCTTAAACCCGGCGGAGTTCGTAACGCTGGCGGCGGACTACGGCTTCACAATTGAGATCGAGGAGCCGGCGCTCTTCCGCTGCGGTTTTTCCGAGTGCGCGAGCGGCCAGCATGTCGGCGGTTACACCGACGAAACCTTTTGGATTGTCCGCGTTCCAGGACAGGGCATCTCCTATTTCGAGGCTGGCGCCGGGCGGTGTGGCGACGATCTCTTGTTCTCCTTGGGGGAGACAGCAGAACTCCTCTGCCTGCTTCGCAAATACGCTCCCGCCTGGAGCCTGCCAGTGCTCGGCGAATGGGTCGAAACGGCGCCGCTCGTTGACGAGAACGGCACGCCGCTGACCGACGAATACGGCAACGAAATTCTCATCACCCTTTAATCGCAAGGGATATCCCGCATGCAATATATCCAGCCTTTCGGAAACCCCGACACGAATGCATCCTATATCGACCGCAACAGCTCGGCTGGCCAAGCTGGTTCGGCGGTGCCGGCCGCTGCCATCGAGCATCCTATGCGCGAGATCGCCGCTGTCATCGCAGCCGGCGGCTTAACGCCGTCTAGGGCCGACTTGACGCAACTGCTGCAGGCAATCCAGCATCTGATTTCGGCGGCGACCGGTGGTGGTGACACGAGCAATTTCGTGCTGATGCCGCAGGCGCGGGCTCGCCTGCCGATCTTTCCGGAAGTGTTGACATCTGATGGCATCATTCCGGTCATCTCGCCGGCGGCCGGCGCCGTTCGGGTACCTGCAGGTTATGATTTTCTCCATCGCGGCATCTATGTCACCACGACGGCACAGACCGACTTCGCGACGGTTGCCAGTAAAACCTACCATCTGCGCTGGCGGTTATCGGGTGGCTTTGTCCTCAAAGATCTGGCGGATGTGGCCTACAATCCCTCAGCTGCGGCGGAGACTGCGGTCACCTTCGATTCGACATACGACGACATGTTAGTGGCGCGCGTCGTGACCTCCGCCGGTAACGTGCCGACGATCACCAATCTCATCAACAAGAACGTTTTGACGGCAAGTGGCGAGGCATTGGCTCCTGGTACGTTTGGAGCGGGTTTCGGCAGCTGGGAAGATGCGACTATGCCCTCGGCGATTGTCAATTTCACGCCCGTCGCAATCAACTTTGCTCGTAGGCCGGATGCGTATCTCTCGGCCTTCAACGACTTCTGGGTCAAGGATACGACAGTCGCGGCCGATGAGCGTAACGTTGGCGTTCGTGCTCGCAACCGGTACCAGGTTGAGCTTTGGGCGCAGGGGGATAGTGACATGCGCATCGCCTGGGCAGCGAGGGCGTGACCATGGGAAAAATAATCTCGGACCTGAATCCGACCATTTCCCCGTCGCGTACGCACGAACTGGCGGCGATGAAGGACAACACCACTGTCAAGCTGTCGGTGGCGCAAATTATCGGTCTCATTATCAAAGCCGATTTCATTTCGAAGTTCGGGGCGGCGGACGTCACCTTCGCGCCGGCCGGCACTATAGCAGCGGCGAATGTGCAAGCGGCACTTCAAGAGCTCGACAACGAAACTCAAGCTGCGCTTTCCGCGCTTGGGCTTGCGAGGGTTGGCGTCGTCAAGACCCAGGTCTTTAACGCGTCCGGCACGTACACCCCGGATTCTAAGCTTCTTTACGCAGTAATCGAGTGTATCGGTGCTGGCGGGGGCGCTGGCGGTGCAGCTAATAACACTCAAACCGGTGCGTGGAATGCCTCGGGCGGTGGAGGTGGCGGTGCTTACTCTCGTAAGACTGTGACAAAAGCGACCATTGGCGCCTCACAAGCCGTTACCGTGGGTGCGGCGGGTGCCAATGGCGCGGCAGGAAATAACAATGGCAACAATGGTGGAGCCTCAAGTGTGGGCACCTTGTGTGTCGCAAACGGCGGTGGGGGTGGTTTCGGCGCAGCGGATGGCGGTGCTGGCGGTTCCGGCCCCGGAGCGAGCACAACAGGCGCAGTTGGTGATATTACTTTGCAAGGCGGTAACGCTTCAAATGGTCGAAACGGGTCTGTCTCCGCATTCTTCAACGCTGGCGGTTTTGGCGGTGCCTCTCCGGTATTCGGAACGCAGACCCCAAGCGGCCCACCGGGCACACCTGGTTCCGCAGGTCGGACGCCTGGTTCAGGGGGTAGTGGAGCGTCCAGTTACAACAGCGCCGGAGCAAATGCTGGCGGAGCCGGATTCGCGGGTATCGTCATCATTACCGAATATTGCTACGCGTAAGAGGTCGCGCCATGTTCTATTGCAAAGTTGAAAATGGGGTCGTGACGAACCGGGCGGTGTTCGATGAGGAGATGCCGGACGATTGGCCCGACCGCGATACCTGGCATCAGGACGACGAAGCGCAGATCGGATGGGCTTTCGAGAACGGCGCATTTGTTGTTCCGACTTCGGAGCCTCCCACGCTTGACGATCTAAAGGCGTCGAAAGAATCGCTGACGAACGCCAGGGTCTCCGCCTTTTTGAACCAGGGCGCACCGGTTTCCAATAGCTTGCACGTTGCTCTCGACGACAGCAGCCGAGCCGACATGGGCGCCATGGCAACGACAGCCCTGGCGGCCGCTGGCGGCGCAGTGCCGTGGCCCGACAGCTATGTGCAAGGCTGGATAAGCATCGAGAATACTCGCATACCGCTTCCCACACCATCAGATGGGCTCGCATTGGCGGCTGGCGTCGGTGACTATTATGCACGGATTCGCCAAAACGGACGCACTTTGAAAGACGCGGTCATGGCGGCTGCGACTGAAGAAGCGCTCGCCGCCGTCGACCTTGATAGCGGCTGGCCGATAACCAACTGAGAGTTCAAGCCATGTTCTGGAAAATCTTCCGGCTCGCGCCGTTCTCGGTCGCGGCCTATCCCTTCCTTATGCCTATCTCTTGGCTGGTGACGCTGACCGCGTGGGCTCTGTCCCGGTGATATCAGGCATCTCCATGGCAACCGGTAAGAAGGAGGTCGGCGGCTTGCTCGCCTATCTCTACACCCACGACGCCAGCCTCGATGGCGGGATAGAGCAGTCGATCGACGGCTACGATCCGAGCGCCAAGGGCTTCAAGCTTTGGTGGCAACGGGTCTGCTGGATCTGCCGCAATCCCGGTGGCCGGTTCAATGGGTTCGTGCTCGGTTATCTTTCGGACGGCTCAAAGCTGATCTTCAAGAGCGGCGAGCCTTACCCGCCTGTGTCCTACTGGACCGTGATCGAACTGAAGAGCGGTCGCCGCATCTTTGGCTATCGGCACAAGGGCCGTTGGTTCGGGTGGAGCACGAAGCCATTGCGGGTCGCTATCTGCTCAAGGCCAAGCCTCTCTAACACCCAATACAATCTGGAGCGTCCTATGGACCGCAAGCATTTCTTCGGTGCTGTGCGAACGTCGATCTTTGGCGGCTCGCTTACGTCATTTCAAGTTCAGGGGATGGAAGCGCTGCTGGATGCCTGCGCCGAGTTGCAGGTGCCCGATCAGCGCCACGTTGCCTATATCCTCGCCACCCCAATGATCGAGACCGGCGGTTCGTTTGTGCCTGGCGTCGAAAGCCTCAACTATTCTGCCGCGGTGCTGAAGAGCAAGTTCT
The DNA here is from genome assembly GCF_012932765.1 of Rhizobium sp. 57MFTsu3.2. NCBI lineage: Bacteria > Pseudomonadati > Pseudomonadota > Alphaproteobacteria > Hyphomicrobiales > Rhizobiaceae > Rhizobium > Rhizobium sp. 57MFTsu3.2. Next base: position 11,507 of record NZ_JDWI01000040.1, on the reverse strand, counting down.
CGGGCCGCATATCGGCCGCGGACGCCGACCGCTTTGGACGAACGTCACAGCATCCGGCGAATCAGCTCGAGATCGCCAATCGCATCTACGGCAGTGACTGGGGTCGCATGCATCTCGGCAATAACGCAAGCACCGATGGTTGGACGTTCCGGGGTCGAGGGCTTTGCCAGATAACCGGCCGCGCGAACTACGCCAAGTTCGGCGTGGTTAGTGATCCTGATCGTGCCGCAACCCTCCCGACAGCAGCCATCATCATGGTTCGCGGGATGCGCGACGGATCGTTCACTACCAAGAAGCTGGCCGACTATTTGAATGACGCTGGCACGGACTACGTGAACGCTCGCCGCATCATCAATGGCCTGGATCGGGCGCAGGAGATCGCCGCATATGCAAAGAAGTTCGAGGCAGCGCTCCATGATTAGCTACATCAGGCGCAGCACCCTCAAGCGTGAGGCGTCCTCAATTCTCATGCTGTGGCTGCTCGGCATGTCGACCTATGTCATCATCGTCAGCAGCGAGCCGATCAAGGTTCAGATCCTTGAGAGTTTCATCTATCCGATCGGCATCATCTTCGCCGGTGCGTTCGGTCTCGACTGGATCAGCAAGCAGACGACAATCGCCGGTCCCAAGGCGACCAAGAAAGATGAGGGGGCGGGTTGATGCTTGCGTTTCTCGCCAGCCCATTGGGGAAGATCGCCGGGGTTGCTCTGATCGTCGCGGCAGCTTTCCTCGGCTTCCGCTTGTGGCTCTTCTCGCACGATAAGGCGATCCTCTCTGGATATGTCCTGCTGTCCGAGAAGACAGCGGCGGATGCAAAAGCCGCCGAGATGGAACGACAGCGCAACGCTGCCTCCCAGGCGCTGGATGATCACCGCAAACGGCTGGCTGCTGCCGAGGCTTCCGAGCAAGCTGCCAAAGATACCCTCGAGAACGAGATCAAAGCCTATGAGCTTCAGCTATCCGAGAAGAACCGTGCTTGCCTTGCTGATGCTGCCGATCGGGATTTCATCCTGCACCACTGAGCGCCTGAACAAGGCAGTGACGGCTCAGGGCCAGATCCAGGCCGGCATTGCCTTACCTGAATGGCCTGATGACTGCCGGAAGCAGGAGCCTCATGCTTCGATTGAGGTTGGCTCTGAATTGCGGTCGGTGCTTGTTCGGGAACGAGGCGCGCTCGATCGGCAGAACGCTCGGACAGGGCGCTGCGCGGCCTTATACGAAGACATCCAGACGAAGTTCGGCACTCGCTGAACCCATAGCATTTGCATTTGAAGGGGCAGGGGAATTGACGCCAACGGACGAAGGTACGATGCATCGCGAGATCGGCATGCTAACCGCAAAGGTCGACATGATCCTGGAGGGTATCCGGCGATCGGAAGAGAAGGCGGACGTCAGCCGCGCCTCGACGCATCGGCGCATGGATGAGATTGTCGACCGCGTAAGTAAGATGGAACTCTCTACGGCATCAGTTCAAGACGACGTGAAGGAAATGAAACCAACCGTCGAGGAAGTTCAGCGCTGGAAGCTGATGGGTCTTGGGGCGCTCGGCGTTATCGGTATAGCCGGTGTAGCGCTCGGCGTGACGTTCGCAGATGTAATCCGTCGCGTCTTGATGGCTGCTTTGGGCCGGTGAGTATCGAGAATTTACTGCTATTGGTAGTTGATTTTATTAGAACCACTAGCGCACTATGCGGATACATCGATAGGGGGTTTTGATGTTTCGTACTCTTCCGCTGGCAGCAGCAATCATTTTCGCGACAACTTTCCAAAGTCAGGCTGGCCTTCAAAGCTGGTCTGTCGAAAAGGAATCCGATCCCTTCTCGGGCGGCGAGAGTGTTTCGGTGAACTTCATGACAACCTTTCGCTCCGGCGTTCTCGTGCTTTGCGACAGCGCCAAGAAGGGTCTGAGGGTTCGTGCAATCCCGGGATTCGATTACGATCAGCGTCTCGCTGATTTCAAGCCGACGATGAAATTTGCATTCGACGGAAAGCTGCTCTTCACCGCTGAAGGCGAAACGGGTTCAGTCGGTAATAATCTCGCTGCATCCGAAGTCGAATTGGAAGGTGATCAGGCCAAGCTGTTTGTCGAGGCGTTCGCTTCAGCGAAGAAACAGATCGCGATTGATGACGGCATTGCCGATAAACCGCACCTTCTGACCGCCAAGGGTTCAACTACGTCTGGCTCTGCGATTGTTTCCTGTATCGAAAAGCAGGGTACCTCTTCCTGATAGTCGCACCAATCGTTTCGGCGATCGGGGTGCCATGTCTTGGCGAGCCCTTCCGCAAACGCCAACCAAAGCGTTGTCTTGTCATCTAATAGACAAATTAGAACAATCTTAAAAACGAGTCTTGACTGTCCGGATTTAATGCTCAACTGATTCGGCCAGAGGTGACGGGATGACTGAATACGTAGGTGAACATATCTCAATCCGCGACGTGTTGGTGTGCGTCGAGAAGCGCCAGGGCATCAACATGCGCCGGCACTGCACGCTAAGCGATCTGGCCTACAGCCTGCTTTACCGGTGGCCGGAAGATCATCGTGGCAAGGAATGGGTGGTTGCGCAGACCATGTGCCTTGAGGCGATGGAAGGGCACAGAGATCCAGAGCAAGCACGGGCGGCTTTCGTAGCCGCAGCGTTGGCCGCTGAGATGCTGATGGTCAAGGAAGAATACATACAGTTACGGGGCGAGAGGCGTCCCAAGGCCAATCGCGGGCAGCGGTCGCTAGACACACGGCCGTAAGCCATTGGCTGCCAGCAGCCGATCATAATAGTCCTCGACCTTCCGCATCGCCTCCCGGCCTTGGGCTTCATAGCCCTGATGCGGTAGCAGCCTCTTAGCCACTCTCGGCCCATGAGCCGACCAGAGCCACTTGCCTTTCATCGGGCCGTGCGGCTGCTTCTGAATTCGCCCAACGTCAATCTCCCCGTCAACCCCGGACCAGTCGTTATCGGTCGGCACGTCGTTGTCGTCGATCTTCGTTCGGCGCCATTTATATTTCGGATCGTAAGTGCTCATGGTCCGTAAATCTGTGAGACATCACGAAAGAAACGGATAACTATCAAAAGGGCATCTATGATGCCTCACAATTCTGCAACGTCATGATTTCGCTTACTTGTCGCACTCCGGCATGGGGCGCCATCTAAAGTGCCCTAAGACGGAAACATCTTGTCCAGTTCAGCATCAGCATCTTCGATGATGAGGTCAATCTGCAGTGCACTTCTCCGAGCCATTGAATAGAGATCATCAAGGCGCGAGTAACGAGAAGAGTAGGTATCAAAGGCAATCACATCGAGGAATGGATTGTTGTCGTCGCCGGTCCTAAGCCCTATAGAAATGCCTTCTGTTTCGTCCTCGGGTTCCTGCCACTTCCATACATGCACCCGGAATTTCCCGAATTCGGTTTTGTATTGTGTATTGGGTCCGGGCATCCACCTGATCGAGCCGTCGCGCGTCTTGTCGGACAGCTTTGGGATGAGGTCTTCAAGCGTTTTCAATTTGAATCTCCTTCCGACTTTTACCGGAAACCGCGCTTTCCCAAAGGGTCACTTCGGAAAGGAGGTCGTCTATAAGTCTATTTGCCGCTGTTTGGCTGAATTTCGGGTGGCTGATCCTGCCCCACTCGATCTGCTTATCGATTTTTCCTAGCGTTCGTTTAAGCGAATCAAGACTGTCGGCGTCCAAATCCCTAGAATTCGCGTGCAGTCTGAGTGTCCGCTTAATCGGAATGAATACGACCTGTGCAAGTCCATAGTCTCCCCGCTGAACGAGATGTGTAATGGTATTCATCTGAGCGCTTAGATAAGCGAGGTTGACGCTATCGACGTGCGCAGACAGCCTATCTACGGCGTGCTTCACATGCTCCGAGGCGCTCTTTAACTTGAGCAGCTGCCAAATTGTAACGCCGAGGCCCAAAACCCCTAGGACGAAGCCAACCCATCCGAGGACGCCCAACGTCTCGTCTGCGAGCGCGAGACATGCAATATCGTATTGTTTGCAAACGGAAATGTTCATTAAGTTAGACTTGCTGAGTGCGTTTAGGATGCATATCAGACTGCTATGCCCGCTCCAAGCGCAATGTTATCCCCACAAAGAGGTCGGCGATTTTCCATCAGCCCCTTGCCATGTTGATTTTTGTAACCTACTAGTAGGGAAAGAAAATCAACATGGCGGAAAAAGCATGATTGTTGAAACCAGCATTGTACGTGACGAGTGGAGTGTAGATGCGCGCCTTGTTGAGCTTGGCCTCGACCGGCATCTCCTTCTTGAGGTGCGCGATGTGGCGCGGAGCGCGGCGTCCAACGCTACAGATTTTCATCCAGCGAATGCTGCTGGCACATTCGCTTATCAAGAGGGATCGTGGGGCCTGCGGGACCGCTTTGTGGGCGAGGAGTGGGAAGTCGATCGCAGCGAGGGTATCGAAGCCATTCGCAACACGAAGCGTGGCCTTCGGTTGGTTTTTTCCAACGTGGACATCGCCGCTCACGATGAAAAAAAACCCAAGCCGCGCTCGCCAAAAGGCGCTGGCGCAGAACGGGCATGCATGGGCAACCTTTTCGGCGTTGATTTGCCCGAGTTTGCCAAGCTCGAAGCGGATGGCCTTGCTACGTACTATCTGATGGTCGACGAGCGCGGCGCTGCGGAGTTGACGCGTCCCGTCGTGGAGGGCCGGACCTTCAGTGCTTACGTGGAGCGCATCTATCTCTCCGATGGCTCTGACATGGAACTTGACAAACTTGCTCTGGATGATGGAGAGCGGGCAGACGATTTCGATCCGTTCGTGATCGCTCGAAGCTAGTCGGGAACGGGAATGTTCAACAGTAAAAGGCTATGTCTCGCCAGAATGCGTCGGCGGCTCACGGCAAAGGGCTTAGCCGACCTAACCAAGCTGTCAGCGATGACAATTACGCGTCTTGAGAAGGGTGACAATCAGCCCGATGAGGGTACAGTCGCTCGCATCGCCGCTGCGCTCGCCTATCCGGTAGGTTTCTTTTACGCAGACGACCCCGAAGAACTCAACACCGAAGCCGTCAGCTTTAGAAGCTTGACGAAAATGAGCGCCAGGGAACGTGATGCGGCGATTTCTGCTGGGTCGCTAGGACTGCAGCTTAGCGAATGGGTTGAGAAGCGTTTTTCCCTTCCAGCACCTAACCTATTGGACCTCAGCTACGAGACAGACGTTGAGGCTGCCGCTAGATCACTGCGAGAACATTGGGGTCTAGGTGAGAAGCCTATAGGAAATGTGATTGGCCTGTTGGAAACACAGGGCATTCGCGTTCTCTCACTCTCCGAAAATACCAGGACAGTCGATGCCTTTTCGTTTTGGCGAGATGAGCGCCCGTACATTTTTCTGAACAATTTCAAGACTGCTGAGCATAGTCTGTTCGACTCTGTGCATGAGCTAGGTCACCTAGTCTTGCATCAGCACGGTGGTCCACAAGGAAATTCGAGGGTTGCCGAGCGTGAGGCAAACGCTTTCGCCTCTGCCTTTTTGATGCCTGCGAACGACGTTCGTGCCAGAGCGCCTCGTTTCATCGATACGAGCGTTGTGATCAAGATGAAGTCGAGATGGCGAGTTTCGGCGATGGCCATGGCGTATCGCCTTCATGTTCTAGGGCGCCTGTCCGAATGGCAATATAAATCCATATGTATCGAACTGGGGAAGAGGGGATACCGAAACGGAGAGCCGAACGGTATTCAACGCGAAACTTCAATTGTCTGGAAGAAAGTGTTTGCTCAGCTTTGGCACGAGCGCGTTACGAAAAATGATATCGGTAGGGAACTTGGAATCCCCCTAGACGAACTCGATGGCCTCGTGTGGGGTCTAACGGGCATATCTGCGCCACCCCCTAAGGCAAGAGCGCTATCTGCAGTTTAACGGGCCGATTGCGGACCGTTTCAATGGACAGAAGCGGAACAGGCGCGAACAAACAAGATGCGCCTATCCCGGTTTTGCTGGGTTTTGCCGAAGCCGTCGACGTTCGGGACGGGAGGCTATCGCCGTGGCCGCTTGCTTTCTATGATTATCAAGTGGAAATTGTCGCGGGAAATTCAGAAGAGAAAAATTTGCTATATGAAGCCATTTCAGTGGACCTGCCCTTTCTGCAAGCATCACCAGGTTGCGATAGACGACACGAGCCACCACCAAGTCAGCATCTTAAGGGTCGGCCAGACGAAGCACGGCCATGTTGGGCTTGAGGTGTCTGCGCTGCGGTGCGTCAATCCCGCCTGCAACGAGATTTACGTGAAGGCGCAAATGGGGCCGTTGAGATCAAACCCGAACGGCATAATGCAGATAGCCACTCCTATACAGAGTTGGAATCTCCGGCCTGATAGTTCGTCGGTGCCTCAACCGGACTACATTCCAAGGCCGATCAGGGAAGACTACTATGAAGCGTGCCTCATTCGGGATACGAGCCCCAAGGCATCGGCGACACTAGCGCGGCGTTGCCTACAGGGAATGATCAGAGATTTCTGTGGCATAACCAAGTCACGGCTTGTTGATGAAATCAAAGAGCTGAAAAGGCAATTGGATGACGGCCATGCCCCGAAAGGGGTTGAGCCTGAGACGATCGAAGCCATCGACGCAGTCAGAGGCGTCGGGAACATCGGCGCCCATATGGAGCGCGACATCAATCAAATTGTTGAGGTCGATCCAGGGGAGGCGCAGGCGTTGATCGACCTTTTAGAAATGCTTTTTGAGGAATGGTACGTTGCACGCGAAAAGCGGTTGGAGCGACTTGCTAAGGTAAAACAAATCGCTGCCGAGAAGGAGGCCGCCTTGGCTGAAGGCAGGGCTACGTCTCAAGATCGAGGACAGAAATAAGCTGGTTCGATTTCTTAATCGCATCGAAGGCGTTGTTTTAGTCCAAAAGATACTGATACTTCGTTAGATATTCCCGCGCCCAAGGCTGCATAATATAGGGGAACGCCCCGAACGGCGCGGATATCGAGGATGCTCGAGATAAGATCCTCTTATGTTCAAGCAGGCTTACAGTGCCATTTGACAACTGCGCTGAGACTGAGGCTTCTCCGTCGTGAATAAACCGTCGTAGGACAATCTTTTCATCTGCCGTCAATTGGCGCAGCAGCCCCTTGTTTGCTTGGATGAAATACCAGTCCCAGATAGGGCGTTTCACCAAATCCCAAATTGCCCAGGCGAAATTGGTAAGGAGGGCGGCAGCAGATAGCAGGAGAAAAACACCAATCCAGATCCGATAGGTATTTCGAAATTGATCTATCCCTAGCGCCCCGGCATAGGGATCCGGCAGAAACAGGATTAAGGCCGTCGTTATGAGGATTGGCAGCGCTACCCTCGAACTGATCTGATGTGTTAGCGAAAAGATGTTCGTCAGCCAGTCCGGCATATGAGTCCCCGTGATCGTCCCTGATCAAGCGCTATCATACAAAGTCAATTGATCACAACCGAGCTTGCCAAGCAGGAAATTGGGGTTCGACTATATAGCGCGCGCTGAGCCCCAAAATGGGCCCCGAATTGAGCCACAGATTCGTTGTAGTGGGGCCAATTATTAAAGAAAAACAATTAGCGCATTCAAAGTTAAACCCTCTTCACCAGCTCCAATCTTGGGTCGAAGGCGTAATGGCATTGTTCTGCCATGCCATGCAGCGGCGTACAATGCGGGACTGCGCGGATGGCAGCGCTGAGCGTTCAGGAAAACTGGTGCTTCCAATTAGTAGGGTCAGGTCGGTGGTCCAATCACGCAGGCTGCTGGGCGATAAGTGCTCAACCGTTCCTTTTGGGTATCGCACCGGGAAGTCCCAAAACTTGGTCGGAACTAACCCCAACGTAAGTCATGCGAGCGTGTGGCGCCTTTCGTGATCTTTCGCGCATAGCAAGAAAGGTGACGTTGGTAATTCGATGAGAAGTGGTAACATGCTTTCCTGAGCACTTGGCTTCTGAGGGGGAGGGAGAATGGTTCCTCAGCTAAAACGGCACATATGGGTTATGGCGATGATAACCGCCACCACTCCATTTTTTTTCTCATCGCCAGCCCAAGCTTTCGTCGACCCTGTGACTGTAGGGATGGGAATTAGCGTCGTCCAAGGCATCGTTTCGATGGGAAACAAGGGGCCGGATCTCAATCTTGAGGCCACCCTCGCGTCATTGGAAATGTTGCGTGCCGTGCACAAGCGTCTGAATGGCATCGAGAAGGGGATCGAGACTATAATCGTTCTAGTTCAGGATTTGCCCGAGCAGACCAGAGAAATCATGAACGAAGATCGAGACATCTCCAGGTCGGAGACCGTCTTCGGCCAGCTCGACACAATGCACGGGCTCATTGATTCACTGAAGCGCGCGAAGGCTGAGGGCAAGAAGGCAAGGGCTTCGCAGCTTCAAGCAGATATCCGAACGCTTATGCTCAATCTTCGAAGCGAACGGAATGCGCTATTCAGGCGAAGTGATTTCGTCGTCCCGACAATATCAAGTGCAATGCTCATCGAAATAGCAGCGGCGCGGTCAATCAACGAGCCTGACGAAGAGATAAGCGTTATCGTTTCCGAATATGACCAGAGGTTTCGGCTGGCTGAGGGCGCAACCGTCGGAAGCCTCGTATCAATCAGAGGGCAACTTGAGGGCACACAATCGGCAGAAGAGAAGCTCATCATGGAGAGAGTTTCAGGTAAGAAGGATTCTGTAATTGAAGACGGATCTTACCCTTGGATGAGCTTCGTAAGAACAGTCACGACTCGTGAAAGGGGTAAGGTCGATTGCGGCGAACCTCGATCAGGATTACGGGTGGATAGGCCTTTAGATGGTCCCCTGCCGGGGATTGATTGCACCGGAGATATAGACGTTACCAGGCGTGTGGAGCACCAAAGTTGGAGCCGCGCGTTAAAAAAGGTGCCGATTGAAGCGGGAGATCTCTTCAAAATCGAATTGACTGAAGATGGAGGCCAGGTGATCGCTGGCGATTTGCCAGGCGCTCCCGGTACACCGGATATCAACGACGCCAGCAAACAGCATCGGACTGATCATGAGACGTTGTTGAAGGAGGTCAACCAGTTCAATTTACGAGCTGAGGCCATCCAAGGCCTTCGGGGGCTTGAGGCCGTAGTCTCGCTTAGCCGTGCACTCGCCGCGAATTGGGATAGCGGCTTGGCATCAAATCTTGCGGATCTACTAGCAGACACCAATGCGCCGAAATCCTCACTCAATAAAATTGCACAGATTGATCGCGAGATAGCGTCGGTCAAAGCCATCTCCGTTATGGAGCAGAACCGCGAGGATGCCTGGGAGGCAATCGCGGAGGCGGATGCAAAGCTTCAGGACGCGATTCAGCGGGCTAAGGCCGAGGGCTGGCGCGCCGACGTGCTGATGGGTCTTCAAGTTCTCGATCTCTCTTTGAAGACCTATCAATTAGTGGACGGCCTTCTGAGCGTACCTGAATCGGCGAAATTTACGTCGAAACCTCGTGTTTCCACGAAGAGTAAAAAGGAACGCGCTCAAATGGTTCAAAGCCCTCAGCCGCGAAATGACCGTTCAAATCGACTTACGACAATAGCGTACATAAATCAGATCTTGCTTGCAGGCGACAAAACTCCAGCCAGCGCGTGGGAGAAACTGCCGGACAATCCAACGCCGCAGGAAGCGCGCCTAATAGAGGCTATCGCCCTGCTTGATACGATGGACGCGGCAACGGCATACGGCAACGTGTCAAGTACAAGCGATGCTGATCTTTTCGCGAAGGGCGTCAGCAAGGTCAAGGAAATGGATTTTTGGGGCGCACTTTTAGTATCGGTAACTCCAAGTGAGGCCGATGCGGCCGAGCTGGATACATGGAGGACGCGAAACGAACTCAGAAGAAAAGTTAACGCGCAACTTCTCGATTATAAAGCAAAACGCATCACACAAGCTCACTAACGAGCGGAGTTTGGAACGCCTTGACCAATTTGGAGCCATCACCGGTAGCGGGATAGACGTCTGGAGGCGAGCCTTTTCCACCGCTAATCGCGAGCCAGCTCGAGCTCTTCCCACTCAAACTTGATCGATTCTAGCAGCGCTCGGCGCCGCTCCATCTCCGAGCCGTCGCCGTAGACCGGACGGCCGAACTCATGCCCCATGAGGTCGGCCTGCATCCGATCGGAGACGCCGGCGTTCTCGATGCGATCTTGAAACGTGTGGCGGAAGGAGTAGAGCGTATGAAGCCGGGTAGGGCGCAGCTCCTCCTTCTTCATCATCTTGTTGATCAGGGCAGACGCGACATCAGCTTTGTCCTGGTAGCGCGGGAAACCTTCCGGATACTGCTTCGCGGCCCATAGCGCGACGCCAACGAGCGGGATGCGGCGGATCGAATACTCCGTTTTCTGGCGCCGATCGGTGCGCTCCGCGACCTCCAGATGCGGCACCTCGTCATTGAGGACGATGTCCTGGGGGCGAAGGTTGCAGACCTCGCCGAGCCGCATACCTGTTTCGATCATGATGTAGACGATGCAGCGCGCGTCGAGGTTCATGGTCTGCAGGGCATCGGGAGCAAGGATCTTGCTCTGTATCCAGTCGACTGAGAAGGGCCGGCGCTTGTCGAGCTTGTTGGCGTTGGTTTCCTTAATCCGGCTTTTTGTCCAGACTTCCTTGTAGTTCGTGTGCAGTGCTTCATCGATCACCGTCAGCATGCCGAGCATGTCGCTGAAGCTGCGATTCGCCGTATAAGCCTTCAGGTTCTCTGTCTTCACCTTCTGGGTCCACCAGCTGCGGTAGCGGAGAATGTCAGCGCGAACGATCCGGCCAAGCTCCATGTCTTCGCCAAGTTGGCTCTTGGCGTATTCGATTGCACGCAGGCGTGAGTTCTTGTGCTTGCGCAACTGGTCGGGAGACATACCTGTCATCCCCGCCTCGTTATGCTCCTCGTAGAGCGTCCAGACATCGTTCAGGGTAGGGGCGGGCTCGTCGGCCGTTCCCATGACCGCGTCCACAATCGTCTCGGACTGGCCGAAGGCATCTTCGGCCACCGCGATGCGACGCTCGAACTCGACGAGGTCAGCTTCTCCGACGTCGGCCGCCGGCTTGTAGGTGAACCCGAGCGATTGGGCTGCCTTCAGTGCGGCCTCGTATCGCGCCACAGACGATTCCTTGCCCTCGCCATGCAGAAGGGCTTTCCAAAGCGTCTCAAGCGCCTGGTGGACGTCCTCGGCGCGGCTGAGCGCTTCCTTGTGGTTCTTCGTCTTCAGGGATTGCTTGACGTGAACGCGGCGATCGAGCGGCGCGACCTCGATCGGAACGCGTCTGTAGTACCGATAAATGCCGCTGGTGGGGTGTTTGACCACGTATCGCGAGATATCGTCATTGGCCATGAGGGGTGGCTTCCTTCGGCTTTAGTCCCGATGTAGTCCGCAATGTATCCCAAAATGTAGCCAAAACAGCAAGAGGCGGGCAAATGCAGCTCTTGATCCAGCTCGATGGCGTGACGCTAAGTGTTTGTAAACGCAGGAAAAAAGAAGGGCTGCGCTTGTGACGCAGCCCTTTTGAATCTGGCTCCCCGGGCCGGATT
>NZ_JDWI01000039.1:0-45015 GCF_012932765.1 Rhizobium sp. 57MFTsu3.2 | reverse complement strand
CCGGAATGGACGCTTGATCTTCCCAATCGCGGCTTTGAACTGAAGAAGGTAAGCGGGATCGACTTCCGGATCGGGCTTGGGATCGCCTGGAACAGAGAAGACCCGACCGCTGGCCGCGACGACATTGTCGACATCGCACGGTCGCTGGCAAGGGCAGGGCGGCAATAGGTACTCGCAGTTACCGCGGCTGGGAACAGCTATTACCTGGCGGTGCCGCGGCTGATCCGCCCATGCCTTCCTGTCTGTCGATTTTCGGGCTTTACCCACACCATCCCGTAGCGGCTGTCCTGTCTACCGCTGCCGTTCTGGCCATTCGGGTCCGGACAGGCGATCCAAACCCCGGCTCAATAGCCATTGGAACAATTCAGAGGTCGCGGGCCTCTATTGGGTCTCGCCTACTGCCAGTGGCGCCCCTGGTGATCCACAGAGGGCAATCCTCCCCGCTGGGTCAAGTCTGCCTTCGTCGAGCAGTAGCAGAGGAGGTGGCGCGGTGCGCGAACCCTCCCGCCGCCGCTCAGCGCGGATTTATGGGCGACGTGTTGGCCGCTCGTGCGATGCCTCGATAGCGATCGGGACACCACCGTCGTGCATCGACATGTCCTTGGCTGCCCGCAGATCGTCGGTGTCGTGGCCCTCGTCGAATTCATCAAGGACTAGCCGGAGGATCGTTGCAGCTTCCTTTTTCTTTCCGAGGTCCGCTTCGAGTGCAGCGAGATCGCACGAGGCGCGCAGTTCCCAACCGCGTGCGCACATCTTTCGACTGGCGGCGATGGCACCTGCAATGCAATGGCATGCCTCATCCGAAGCGGAATTCGCTCCCAAAAGGTTCCCCTTTATTCGCAGAAGTTCCGGGCCGTAGCAGAAGTCCCCTTTGGTTTCGACCGATTGGATGGCTTTCTCGACCCGCTCCAACCCTTCGTTGACTTTGCCGAGCGCCGCTAACCCTTTTATCAGCGAGATTTCCAGCATGGTGGTGAAGACCTCATAGGTGGAGGCATGCAGCCGTTCAATGCATCGGCGGAGGCTGTCGACGCCTGCGCTGGGGTCTCCCCGGCGGATAGCTATTTCCGCCTCGAAGCCTCTCGCTACTGACACGTATGGCGACAGGGAGTGCAGCCCGGCACGCGAAATCAGCCAATCAATGTGCTCTTGCGCACTCTCCAGGTCGCCGCGCCAGAGGAAAACGGCGATGCCACCGAGCAGCGCGATGCAAAGTGTCAACGAATGATCCGCCTCCGCCGCTTCCTTGATCGCTTGCCGCGCCCGGACGGCCGCTTGGTCAGGGAAGCCTTGAAGCCAGAGATTCCTGGCAAGGATCCCACCTGCTAGCCCACGCCCCTGGAAACCGACATAGCTTCCCGGCGCGCGGCTGGGAAGCGGATCGCTCGCTAACGCAGCCTCCAGTTCGAGCCTGGCACGGCCAAGTTCGCCGCCGAAGTGCAATGAATTGCCCAGAAAGAAGTGCCCAAGCGAAATCGCGGACGGCTCCTCGGTCGCCTCAGCGACGGAAGAACAGCGATAGGCACACTGGAGTGCCGATTTGAAATCTCCCGTTCGCAGATGAAACATGTTCAATGGGCCGAGGACCTTCAGTTGATCGACCGCATTCCCTCGACCTTCGGCAATCTCCAGACCCCTTGTGAGCGCGGGGAGCGCGTCACGGCCGCCGTGGAGATACATGCGGGAGATTCCAAGGCCAGCCTGAAGATGCATCTCCTCACGGCTTTCCCGATAATGGTCGCCCATTGCAGAAAGAGCGCGTTCGGACCAGCGCTGGCATTCCGGAAAGAGCGACATCGCCTGAAATACCGGAACAGCCGCGGCAGCCAAGCTGATACCGACATCGACATTGCCGCTGTCGCCGAACGCCCATTCCAGGGCCGCCCGGACGTTATTGATGCCAAGGAAATAAGGCAGCCGTTCAGGTCCGCTCGAGAGCGTTGGCCAATCCGGGCCAAACTGCTCCAACCAACGTCGGTAGTACGAGGCGTGGCTCGCCGCCAGGTCGGCAAGCTCATCTTCAATCTGGCTATTGAGTGCGTAGGCGCGCGTTGTATCGAGCAATCGATAGCGCATCATCGCGCCGAACGAGTTCGCGCTCAGCAGAGACTTCGCAACAAGACTGTCGATGGCACCAAAGAGTGCAGGTCGGTCAAGAGACGGTGTTGCGATCACCTCCCAGGCGGCATCAAGCGTGAAATCGCCAACGAAGATGGCCAGTCTCCGAAGAACGGTGCGATCGAGGTCGGACAGCAGCCCGAAACTCCAGTCGAGCGTCGCCTGCAGGGTCTTCTGACGTGGCGGCGCGTTGCGCGATCCCACCCATGCCAGGGCAAGATGCTGATCGAGCAGGGCAGCCGTCTGGGAGAGGCCATAGGCCTCAACACGTCTCGCGGCCAGTTCCAGCGCAAGCGCCATGCCATCGAGTTTTCTGCAAATCGCCGCAATGATGCGAGCATCGTCGTCGGTGAGGGACAACGGCACTCCGCTCGCGGCGATGCGCTCGGCGAACATCTGGGAAGCCGGATAGGAGAGAATTTTCTCGGCAGTCATTTCCGGATCGACCGGTGCACAGGCCAGCGTGTCGAGCTTGTAGATACTTTCGCCTTCAATCCTGAGGGCTTCGCGGCTCGTGACCAGGATGCGGACGTGCGGCGCGGCATCGATGATGCTTGCCGCCAGGTCTGCGACGGTATCGACCAGATGCTCGCAGGTATCGAACACAAGAAGGATACGCTTATCTCTGAGGTAGGCGAGCAAACTGGGGCGCACGTCATCGGAGCCGACGGGTATTCCGAGCATGGACGCAAGCGCGGGTGAAACGAGCGATGGATCGCTTAGCGTCCCGAAATCAGCAAGCACCGCAGCTCCATCGAACGCTCCCGCCAGTTGATTGGCCAATGCTATTGCGACGGTAGTCTTCCCGACGCCTCCACCTCCCACGATGGAAACAACAGGAAATCTCGACAGCCTCTCGGAAAGGTCAAGGATATCACTTTCGCGTCCGACCATACGTTCCAAGCGGTTGGGAAGATTGGCATGCCTGAATTTCACCGCGTCATCACCGGGGACCAGCGCAGCGGACGAGCCTGAGATCGGGGCAACGAAGCAGTAGCCGCGGCCGGGGATGGTGGTGATGTAGCGTGCACCGTCCCGCCCATCGCCAAGGGCTTTACGCAGCCCGGTCATGTGAAAGCGAAGGTTGCCTTCCTCAACGATGACGTCGGGCCAGACCGCCGACATTAGGTCCTGCTTGGTCAGCAGCGTATTGGGAGCCGAAGCAAGAGCGATCAGTAGGTCCAGCGCCCGCGCGCCAAGTTCGACAGGAACCCCTTCCTTCGCAAGGAGGCGCTGACCCACATTCAGACAAAAAGGGCCGAAGGACAGGTCACCTGCAGCATCGCCTGTCGCCCGCGTCATTTCATGCCCCCTAACCAACTCCACCGTGCTGTTTATACTCCAACCTCTTTTTCGGAGCCACGGTGGCTCAACATTCTGTCTGCGCACTTCGGGGATCAGACAAGATTGTAGAAGGCATGGATGTTGCCATGTGTTGCCCGGCAGTATGGGCACTCAAGTCGAGCAGCTTCAACCAAAGCAGACGCAACTTCCCGATCCAGGCCGGGCAGGTAGATATCAAGGCGAACGCCGACGACGTATCCCTGGTCGTCCGAGGATAACTCCACATTGGCGTATATCCTGACATCCGCGTGGAGCTTGATCCGCCTGATATCGGCGACATGTTTCAATGAACTTGCGAAACTCGCCGACCATGCGATCGCGACGAGCTGCTCAGGGTTCGTGCCTAGCCGATTGCCGGCAGGATTTGAGAGCCTGATATCGAGAGCACCGTCCGAACTGCGCGCGAAGCCGTTCTCTCGGCTGCCAATCGTTTCTGTCCTGGCAGTATGCACATGTTCCATGATCGTACCCCGGGGGAAGGAGGGAGGCGCGCGCATATGCGCGCGCCGGACAAAGGTCAGCCAGACTTCCGCAGACTGCGGAACCCGGCCCGCACTTCATCGACGAACAGCTTGGGCTGTTCCCAGGCGGCGAAGTGACCGCCCTTTGCCACCTTGTTGTAGTGGATGAGGTTGGGGTAGGCGGCTTCGGCCCACTTGCGCGGGGTCTGGTAAAGCTCATCCGGGAAGACACTCACCGCGACTGGTACCTTGACGCCCTTGGGCGCAAAGAAAGCGAGCTTGTTTTCCCAATAGAGGCGGGCGGCTGATACGCCTGTGTTGGTCAGCCAGAAAAGCGTGACGTTGTCGAGCACGTCGTCCGGGCTGAGACCTTCCTTCTGGCCGTCGAAGGAACGGGCGATCAATTCAAGGCTTCGGGCGTCGTGGTCGAGCATGTAGGTCGCAAGCGCGATCGGCGAGTCGGCCAACCCGGTCAGCGTCTGCGGTCGTGTTCCCATCAGGAAGGCGTAATAGACGTGCTTGTAGAAGAAGACGAGCTGGTCGTAGGACCTCCGCTCTTCGTCCGACAAGCCTTCCGGAGCAGGAGCGCCGGCAAAGGATGCGTTGTTGATCTCCACAGGAATTGCTCCGGGCATGTTCGTATGGATGCCGAGCAGTTCGGGTGGCGCTTGGACGCCGATCATGTCGGTGACCACCGCACCCCAGTCGCCGCCTTGGGCGACAAAGTTCTTGTATCCCAGCCGCCGCATCAGGGTAGTCCATGCGGCCGCAATGCGTTCCGGCCCCCAACCGGTGGCGTCGGGCTTTCCGGAAAAGCCATAGCCGGGCATGGACGGGATGACGACGTGGAACGCGTCAGAGGCATTGCCCCCATGGGCTGTCGGGTCGGTGAGAGGGCCAATGATCTTCAGTTGCTCGACGATCGAGCCCGGCCAACCATGCGTCACGATCAGCGGCAGCGCGTTTTCATGCTTTGAACGAACGTGGATGAAGTGGATATCGAGGCCGTCGATTTCCGTGATGAAGTTCGGCACGGCATTGATCCGGGCTTCGACCTTGCGCCAGTCGTAGTTGGTCTGCCAGTGTCGCAGTACCTGCTTGATGGTCCTGAGCGGTACGCCTTGCGAGAAATCGCTTACCGTTTCGTTCTCCGGCAAGCGGGTATGGGCAAGCCGGTAACGGAGATCATCAAGATCGGCTTCCGGAACGTTGACCCGGAATGGACGGATTGCTTCGGGATCGGTCGACGCGATTGAACGCCCAGGAAACACGTTTGCGATACCGAGCGCGGCGATGCCGGTTGCGGCGGCACCCAAAAGTCGGCGTCGATCGAGGTCGATAACTTCGGTTCTGGTGGTGGTCATGGTCTCTCTCCTCGAGAATGGCGGTTGAGAGTCTGCACCGTTGTGCTGCCCGAAAAGCTACGCCGCGGAGCTGCGAAGCTCACGTTAGGCGTTGTTAATCCTTGTTTGTTGGAGGGCTGCGGCAATCAACGTCTAACAACGCCTAACGTGCGATTTCGGTCGTGCGGAAGTACTTCTGTTGGCAGCACAACGGTGCAGACACTCAACCAACACAGAGGAGTTTCGCCATGACACACAAGGTTCTGTTCACGGGTAAGACGCACAACACCAACGGCCGCGATGGCGGCGCACGCAGCAGTGATGGCCACCTGGACATCAAGATGACACAGCCTCATCCAGCCGCAGAAAATCTGTTCGGTGCCGCCTGGTCGGCCTGCTACATGGGCGCTATCGAGTATGCGGCATCGTTGAAGCACATCAAGCTTCCGGCCGGTGTCGCGGTCGACGCCGAGATCGATCTGAACCTGGAGGAGGGTTCGTACTTCCTCAGCGCTCGCTTGAATGTCAGCGTTCCTGGCGTCGACCCCGCAGTGGCAACCGAGCTGCTGCACGACGCCCACAACATTTGCCCCTACTCGAAGGCAACGCACGGCAATGTCGATGTTGTGACAACCCTCATCTAACGGAAGCGCGCCTTGCCTGCCCTGCCACGATGGCAGGGCAGGCAAGCAAATCTTTGATGTAGGAGGCTTCAATGGACAAGGCATTCCGATACCTCGAAGCCAGCAGCGATTTCGCCGAACTGCTGGATACGACAGGCTACACGCCGTTACCCGACGACTGGCTGATTGGAGTAACCGACGTCGTCGGTTCAACCTCAGCTATTGCCCGCGGGCAGTACAAGGATGTGAATTACGCGGGCGCTTCGGCGATAGCGGCGCTTGGCAACGCGTTCGGCAATTACGACTTTCCATTCGTTTTCCGCGGCGATGGTGCAGCGTTTGCCTTTGATCCCGATGCAAAGGAAGTCGCGATTAGCGTCCTGCGGCGCGTCGCAGGCTATGCCCGCGACCATTTGCAGCTCAAACTCAGGATCGGCCTGGTGGCCGTGAAAGACATCCGTGCGGCCGGAAGCGATGTGAAAGTCGCGCGTTACGCGGCGTCGGAGGCCGCCACGTATGCCATGTTCGCCGGCGGCGGGTTGAACTGGGCTGACCGGGAGATCAAAGCTGGGAATCACACGCTCCTGCCGTGTAAGGCATACGCAACGCCCGATCTCGAAGGGTTGACTTGCGAGTGGGCACCCATCGCAAGTCGGCGTGGCGAAATCCTCTCCCTTCTGGTGGAGCCACAGGACAACAGTAGCCCCGAGGCCTTCACCTTGCTGGCAAGGCGACTGCTTGCCCTACTCGGTGTAGAAGATGGCTCATCACGTCCCGTTCCCGAGGATGTCGTGATCACCAGCTCCGTTGCTGACTATCTCGGCGGCAAGGGGTGGACAGACGTCGTTCTCAATTCCGACTACAGACGATACGACGATGTCCTTCGCCTGACCCTGGACTGTACGCCGGAGCAGATCAAGAACGTCGAAGCACTCCTGACGCCGGCGCACGATCGGGGCGAAGTCTACTTCGGCCTGCATCGCCAATCTCATGCGCTGATGACCTGCCTCGTCCCAGTCGGTGCTCGAGGGTCCCATCTGCACTTCCTGGATGGGATGGGGGGCGGCTATACGGCCGCGGCCTCACGGCTCGAGACACAGAAGCACGCTCATCAGCCGCGTTGACGCGACCATCAAAATCTGGCTTCGGACGCCGAGAATCCGAAGATTTACGACTGCTAACGTTTTTCAAACACTAGAGATATTTCATGACCCTCAACCGTTTCGCTCCCGCTATTTTTGTGTTTCTCTGGTCAACTGGCTGGATCATTGCGAAGTATGCGGCTCTTCACTCCGAGCCATTCTCGTTCCTCACGGTCCGTTACGCGCTCTCGGCGGTTGCCTTCTGCGCTATCTCCGTTGCCATCAGGGCGAAATGGCCCAGTGGCGCTTTGGCGTGGCGGGCGGTCTATTCGGGCGCTTTCCTGCACGGCTTCTATCTTGGCGGTGTCTGGTGGGCGGTGGCGCACGGGGTGCCAGCCGGCATTTCCGGCATCGTTGCCGCCATGCAGCCTCTTCTCACGGCACTGGCGGCCAGCATCCTCATTGGCGAGCGGCTGCGCCCTTCACAGACGGCGGGCCTCGCACTCGGATTCGTCGGCATCGCTGTCGCCATTTCACCGAAGCTCATGCAACCCGAGGCGTCCGATCTCCTTCACGCTGGCGTTCCGCTCGCCGTTAATCTGGTGGCCATGTTCGCTGTTACCTACGGGACGATTTATCAGAAGAAGCACCTTCAAGATGGTGATCTGACCGCAATTGCGACGTTGCAATATCTTGGTGCGTTGGCCTTGACCGCCCCCTTCGCGCTCGCCTTCGAGACGTTCCGCTTCGATGGCACATTCGAGACCTACGCCGCTCTGGCCTGGTCGGTACTCGGGATATCGGTGGGAGGTATTGCACTGCTTCTTTATTTGATCCGCCGAGGTCAGGTCTCGCGCGCTGCGTCCCTGATCTATCTCTGCCCGCCTACGGTGGCGATCCAGGCTCTCATTGCGTTCGGCGAGCCACTTACCCCTCCACTCATCGTTGGCACGGTGATTGTCGCCGCTGGGGTTTACCTTGCCAATCGGAAAGCACCCCGAGCCGCGAAGGCATGAGGTATTCCATCTGCTCGCAGCGGCTATGGGCCTCTGCGAGCAGAGAATGTTCAGCGAGCTTTCCGCAGGCTTCGCAAACCTGTCCGAACCCTCATCGACCTCAGTGGCGGTCATCGCCCAGCGAGGATGCCGTCTACGTTGGTCGCCTCGACGCAGGAAGTCGGCAAGCTGGTGAAGCTCCTCGCCAAGGCCAAGGAAACATCAAGCCTGACGGGAACCCACCCGACCTGCTATCGCCCTTGGGGCGGTTATACGTCGCTTTTCAATTTCGATCGTTTCCAGTTGAATCGCCTGCCCGTGTCGCCGGGCAAAAAGTCGTTGCTACAGAGGCATTTCCACCGTTCTCAACACTGGTCTGCGTCAAAGACACGGCTGAAGTAACGGTCGGCGACGAGCGGAGTTTCGTGCGTGAAACGAGTCTGCCTATATTCCGCAGGGCTAACGTAGGCATTGGCTTGAATAGGCGATACGTCAACGTCTTCCGCTTTCCGGATGGCCCGTTCGCGATAGATGCACCCAGGTGGAAACACCGCAAGCGGAATCGGATCAGCCCCGCCGGATAGGCTTCGGTTACCTACCCAGCACAGCGGTTCCTCCCACTTGGCAATGCAGGCACCATCTTCCGGCTCACGCTTGACAAGGGCAAGATCGAGCTCTCCCGCTTGAAGAAGCCTCGACCTGGACAAAGGCAAACACCTCTTTTGACGCGCCTTCATTGAGCGCTAGCGAGAAGCGGCCAGCCATTGAAAGCAGATTGCTAGCCAACTACTCGTAATTTGCTTCGCAAAAATAAGACGACGGGTCGGCTCGACAGCAACAAAGAACTGCTACCGTGCGATGCCGACGAATGCAGAAGATCTCATAGCAACCGCACATCCTGCTTGCGGACGCCCGGACGATTGTCGTAGAGACTACAAAAGTTTCAGTCCGTGGAGCGATCGGCAACAAGGGGGGCCGACCTCGTCAATGAACCTGGGGGGCGCCACCCACTCGCGCTGACGCAGGCCGAAAACTACAGCCTCCGGTGGTCCAGAGACTAGCGGAGGCTCAGAAAACCCAGCCCCCCGAGACACAGGGGGAACAAGGGTATCATATCACTACGAAACAATCGCAACCAACGATTTGCGAAAAATGGAGAGAGAGGCAAATGCGGTTTAAATTCGGGGAGAACTGGGCTGACTTCGTCGAGAAATCCTTCTCCGAAGAAAAGGTTCAAAACTCGATGGATCACATTAGGCGATTTCTTCGTTGTGAAAACCTTCAGGGCAAGAGCTTCCTCGATATCGGCAGCGGATCTGGCCTACATTCATTGGCTGCATATCGACTCGGAGCCAAGAAAATAGTCAGCTTCGATTATGACCCGAGTTCGGTTGCTACCACAGAAAAATTGAGACAGTTAGCAGGTGCCCCTGAACATTGGTCCGTAATGCAAGGCTCCGTACTGGAGTCTCCATTTATGGAAAGCTTCGAAAAATTCGACGTCGTTTATTCGTGGGGTGTGCTTCATCACACCGGCGACATGTGGAGCGCAATACGCAATGCTATGATTCCGTTGAAGGAAGGTGGTGTATTCTACACTGCTCTGTATTCGACGGAAATGTATAGCAACCCTCCGTCCCACCGTTGGTTAGACATTAAGCGCCGCTACAACTCGGCGTCTGAGATTAAGAAGCGCCGGATGGAATGGCAATATGTGTGGGATACGACTTTCAAGCCCGCATTGCGGGCCGGACAAAATCCGTTAAGGATCATGCGGAATTATGGCGAGCGCGGCATGACATTCTGGACTGATGTGAAAGATTGGCTTGGCGGATATCCGATGGATTTCTCCGGCTATCGCGAGACCGCGCAGTTCTGCAAGTCTGAAAAGAATCTTGACCTTGTGAACTCGCTGACCGGCGAAGGTAACACGGAATTCCTATTCACGGATCTCAGCAAAAATGGGCAATGGAGCGAAATCGAAGCTAACCGAAAGCAAATCCCGTTGAGTGGTCCTTTTGTTGCAGAGGGGCGCTATTGCTTCAGCGCCGATCTTCATCTCCTGGCCGAGGCTGCGGATTTCGATGGTCATCCCAAGCGTTCGCGCCTTATGCTCTACGAAGACGGCGCACCTCTCGGGTTGGCGCATTTTTCGCACGAAGATATCCGTATTTTTGGAGCCGGTCGTTTTGTCCATTGGGCGACAAGAATTTATTTCTCGGCTTCCGATTGCACAAATCCTGACTTCAACGGCCGCGCTTATTCTTATGTGGAGAACTGGTAGCTCCATCTGGCTGCGTTGCTTGAGTGTAATTCTTAAAGTCGAGCATTGGGCAATTTGGTGATGGTTATGGTCCTGCTAATCCGCACTGGCATCGCCACCGGCAGTGAAGCTTGGGATTCGACGCGCCGAGATTTCTTCCCGTTATGCCGTGTGACGTAAGGTGATGTCGATGATTATAGTGCAATTAGTAGGGACTGATTAAAATGTGCGGAATTGCCGGACTTCTATCATCACACAGCTCAAGATTTTCTACCGATGATTTTGTGTCCCAAGTGACGGGTATGATGAATTCGCTCCGCCATCGCGGTCCTGATGGTTCTGGTCTCTGGGTCGATCCGGATCGGCGAGCGTGTTTGGGCCATCGGAGGCTGAGCATTATTGACATCACGTCCGCCGGATCACAGCCGTTCCTATCCCGGGACGGCCGCTTCGTACTTACGTTCAATGGTGAGATTTATAACTTTCTGGAAATCCGAGCGGAACTTGAAGCGGAAGGTGTTCGCTTTCGCAGTCGCAGCGATACAGAGGTTCTTATTGAGAGCCTTGCCCATTGGGGGCCGGCGGCGATCGCTCGTTTGGACGGTATGTTCGCGTTTGCGGTTTTCGATACCAAGACGGGAGAAATGATCATTGCCCGCGACCCATTCGGGGAGAAGCCATTCTACTATACGACGCTTGCTGATGGAACGTTCGCATTCGCATCGGAATTGCGCGCTTTGGAAGTATTACCTGGATTTGACACCAGCGTCGATCCGAATGCCATCGCCGAATATTTCGCCTTTCAGTACATTGGAGGGGCACGCTCTATTTACAGCTCGGTCTTTAAGGTCATGCCGGGCCATTATGGAGTGATTGGGCCGAACAGGCCACTTGAATTTATTCGGTATTTTGCCTTCGAGCCGAAAAACAACGCACAGCCGGAAAGGAAGCTCTCCGACCTCGCAGACGAACTTGAGGACATACTGGTACGAAGCCTTGAGAGGCGGCAGATCGCGGACGTCCCACTTGGGGCGTTTCTCTCTGGGGGCGTGGATTCCTCAGTCGTTTGCGCTCTGGCAACGAAGCGTTTGGGCACAGATCTGCATACCTATTCGATGGGCTTTCAGGGTTCGTCTTCCAGTGAGCATGAAGTTGCTCGTGCCTTCGCGGATCATCTCGGCACGCGCCATCATGAGCAGATCATCGCGCCGGACATGGTGGACTTTATGATGTCAGCGGGGAGGGTCTTTGACGAGCCAAACGGTGATACGTCCTGCATGCCGACCTTTCTCCTGTCGCAATTTACGCGGCAGGATGTCACGGTGGCACTATCGGGCGATGGTGGAGACGAACTCTTTGGTGGCTACGGACGGTATATAGCCACGTTAGCTGAGCATGAGTTCGGCCAAAAGGGAGAATTCTTTTCCTGGAGGCCCGGTGACATATACTACGGTCCTCGAATTCTATCTATGCCGCTTGGACGCATGACGGATCTTTTCGGACAGATTCCAGTTCCACTGAAGAACCATGTCCGGGCCCTGAGGGAAGAATTGAACAAGTCGGGCGACGGTCTGCTCGCCGCTATGCGGCGAACGGACGTCGACAATTATCTTCCAGGTGCCGTTATCCCAAAAGTGGACAGGATGAGTATGCAGCATGCTCTGGAAGTCCGCACGCCATTTTTAAACGTCGAGCTTGCACGCTTTGCCGAAAGACTTGCCAACGAGCATATGATAAACCTCGGCAAAGGAAAGAGAATCCTGCGCGAAGTCGCCTATCGGTACTTGCCTCGCCATCTCATCGACATGCCTAAGCGAGGCTTTGGGCTTCCCATGGGCCTTTGGGGACAGGAAAATCTAGTCTCATTGATGAAGTCTAAGCTCGGGGGGGATAGTCTGCTCCGCGCTTTCCTCGGCGATAGCCCAATAGACCACCTGATGGCACGCCACGAGCGCCGTGATACCTTCAATCTCTACGAGCTGTGGCCGATCCTCATCTTGGAACAATGGCTCAGAGCGCGCGATGTGAAACTGGAGCCATATCGGCCGCCAGCGACGCTGGGTTCCTCCTTCTTGCCTAAACTCAATGGTTTCGCGATTGCGGAAAAAACTTACCTAGTCTCCCGTGGACAGGATTTCGAGGAATTGAGATCGAATTGGGGCGGGCTGGCCTGGCCACCTGGACTGGATTCGATTTGCGCAGACCTTTACGACAGAGCGCGGGCTTCTGTGGATGGCGATCCAACACTGACACTGCCGGTCTGGGGGCAGTCATTTGATTCCGCGACGAAGGGAGTGGAAGATCTGCGAGGCAGTACAATGATCTTCACGGATCCGGATGCCGCTCATCATCTCGACACAGCAGAATTGGAAAAGCTAACAGAGCTAGGCGTTCGTCGCGTGATCTGCCTCCATCGCGGCTCTCCCGACCGCTATGAAGACATACAGCTGAAGCCCCGAAGTCTCGGGCTGAAGTTGAGGCAGAAATACGTGCTGAGGAAAAAAAGGCTGGCCACGTTCTCAGCCAAAGCGAGAAGGATTGTCCGGCCAGTCTCCTCTATGGGCCGCGTCGGCGGGCACTTGTTCCACAGCGGTCCCCATAAGGAGATCGTGCGCGAACCTGGCGTCGAAGTGACATCCAGATATGCGATCTTCGAGAATGACCGACAACTGTCTCCTGTCCAGATGGGGCAGGACGAGATTAAGGAGTTTGGCGGCGGGCGCAATTGCGTTGTCGACCAGATAATATGCCTTTCCGGTACGGCGGCGCATCCGGATGGGGACGCTACGTATTGGGTTGTGCCTGTGAACAAGCAAACACGCAAGATGCTTAGCTACGTTCGGACGCCAACCAAAATCGCCCCGTCTGTCTCGGAGGTGGGAGGCAGGCTCGTCGAAGAAATCCACCCCAATCCTCTGACGCACGAACAGACATGCCATATCATCGCGACGACCAACTTCTACCGAAAACTGATCGACGAATTGCCACCATCCCGCCCCAAGAAGCCTTTAGCGCCCGGGGCGAAGATTGCATTGATCACCCATGCCTTGCCACCTGGCGGTGCTGAGCGCCAATGGGTATATTTGGCACAAACACTCAAAAAGGAGGGATACGACGTCAGCGTCGTTACTCATTCGACTTCAGACGAGGGCAACGATCATTATCTCAATCTACTGGGCCAAGCGGGTATAGAGGTGATTGATGCGCAGGGCATGCATCTTATCCCCGAATTGAGCTATCTGCGTCGCCGCTACGGAGACGGCTTTCCGAATATGTTGGGGCTTGCCGGCTTTAGTTCAGCCATGCGTGCTTTGCAGCCGGATGCGGTCATCGCGCAACTCGATGAACCGAACATTGTCGCAGCGACGGCGGCGTTGATACACGGCGTGCCGCACATTGCCATGTCGTTCCGTAACTATAACCCCAGTAACTTCGAATATTTTTATCAGCCTTGGTTCTTATGTGCATATAAGGCCCTGGTCGACACCGGTCGGATAGCGCTTACCGGAAATTTCAGCGAAGCCAATGTCGACTACGCCCATTGGTTGAAAGTAGACCCGAAGCGTATTCATACGATTACCAACGCCATCGATGAACAGATGTTCCCTCTAGCGACTCCCGCAGAGGTTGCGAGACTTCGACTGGAACTTGGAATTAACGAAGCGGACCGAATTGTTTTGGGCGCGTTCAGGTTATCGGAGGAAAAACGTCCGTTCGATTTCATCGATGTTTGTGCGAAAATAGCGCATTCTGTCCCGAATTCAGTATTTCTCCTGGCTGGCAAGGGGCCGATGCGCGTGGCCCTACAGGAGCGTGTGGATTGCTATGGGCTGGGCGACAGGTTTCGCTTCCTGGGCGTTCGGAGCGATCTCAATGTCCTCATGCGGGCTGCGTTCATGCTGCTTCATACCGCGATGAAGGAGGGCACTCCAAATGTCATCCTTGAAGCCGGCTTTTCAGGTATTCCTGTCGTCGCCACCGATGCAGGCGCGACGAGGGATATAGTTGTAGGTGGCAAGACAGGCTACGTCCTGCCGGTTGGCGATGTTGCCGGTCTTGTCGAAGCAAGCGTTAAGCTCCTAACCAACATTGACCTCAGTAGCGAAATGGGGCCAGCCGCAAAGCGGCATATCGGTGAAAAATTCAGCCGCAAGCAGAGCATGGAACTCATCCTCAAGGCATTGAATGACTAGCTTTAGTGCAATTCGACGCGTGAAAAGTGAGCTTGGAAATGTGGTGTCGCATCCACAGGTCACGTTGCGCCGGATCGCCCGCAAGTTGATCCGCGTCGCCAGCGATCATCTGCGACACAACGTCTTTTCCAATGCATATCGTTCTTTCTATTATCGGCGCCATCCGGCTCAGCTGGCCTTCCCTCACGTCACTATAGTTTGGTCGGATAGCTTGAATATATTCGCTACCGATTATGGTGAGAGCTTTGACCAAACGGCGTGTCTCGCTCGCGCAGTAGATGCCGTCCATCCACTGGTCCTGCATCTCACGGCGCCAACGGGCGAGCTGTCCTATCTTGAGCTGAATATAGAAGGCAAGTCGCCTTCGGCAGGCATGACAGCTGCAATTTGGGATGGCCGACGGCAGGAAAAGCGTCATCTGGAAGCTATACCCTCAAAGCGCGGCGTAAACTCCGCCATGCGACTTGACCTTAGTGGCTTCCGAGTGGCTCTCAACACACACGTCTTGATTGCTATTCGGCCGCGCAGTTCGAGTGAGGCCTGCCAAGTTCTCGTTCGCAATGGAAGCCAAGTTGTCACTTCGCAAATGCTTTATCGTGATGTCCAAGGCCGATTGGCGTACGGGCAGGAAGTTTTGGCTTATTCGTTGCGCTGGCAGGATGAAGACCGCCTATACGAGAACGATTGCTGGTTAATGCCACAGGACGAGCAGCGACTCCAGCCGCGTCCCATTTTCGCAAATCATCCGCTGTGCTTCAAGGTCGTCATGCCTGCTGCGGAGCCGCTGACCCTGGACTCATTGCTCTTCACATACGGGCGCGATAATGACGGCGTACTGCATATCGCGATCGAAACCGAAGACGGCGTGCTTATTAGGGAGGCGAATCTACCGACATCGGGTCTGGTGGATGGCAAAAAGGTCCGATTGGTCGATTTGCGAGGACTCGATGTCGCGCCCGGAAGGCCTCTGATCGTCAAAATCTCCTCGACGCAGGCGTTGGGTAGTTGCATTGCCCTGCCAGTGACAACGGTGCCGGAGGGACGTTATTCCACGCGCATACGAGCCATTGACTATCGTAACGACCGTAGCTTTTTGCCTTATTCAACAGCTCGGAGTGACACAATCGCCATTGTGGCTTGTGGCCACGCGGGCCTGTCTGCTGCCTTTTTGAATCATGCCAGCCGTGTCACGAAGGGCATAAGGCCCTTGTTGCTGAATGGAGCAAATCTTGAAAAGGAATGGCAGCATCTCCTGGCGAGCCATTGCGTGATTTTTTTCGCCTCGTGTCTGGATCGTTTCGAAATCGTCGATTTTGAAGCTTTATGCTTTGCGCTCCATCGTCGCGGAATACTGACTATCTTTGCTGACGCCACTTTTGAGGAGCGTCGGCAATTCGCGATGAATGGTGATTTTGCTGGTCTCACGAAGGAGATCGAACGCCGTTCGATGTCCTGCGCCTTCCGATACGTGGGTGACGCCGTAAACCCAACATGTTTCGATACCCTGACGCAGGAGGACATCTCAGTAAACTGTCCGTTAACTGTCGACGACCTGGACATGCTGAGTACAAGGATAAGACAACGCCGTAATCGCAGTGTCGACGTGGTGCTCGTCCATTCCAATGGAGGAGTTTTCGATGTTGATCTCTCTGGTCTGATGCTTGCCGAAGGTCAGATACTCACACTCATTCCAGTAGGAGGCACAGTTCGAGCTGCTGGAAGCGGCTGGCCATCTTCCGTCGAGATTCAGCCGGCAGAATCGTTTGTCGAGGCAGTGGCCTCGGGAAACGGCGAAATAATAATGATCGCGGAGCGCGATGGCGCTGGCCTTGGGGTGGTACTGGCGGAACATCTTTTCGAGCACTACTGTGACGAGGTTGATGTGGTGGCTCCGAGAAAATCCTTCACAGTCTCGGACTCGATCATCGAAGGCGGGCTTGACAGGGTCTCGATCAAGCGGCATCGGACTCTGAAGGAATTGCTTGAGGTAGCTGCATGGCTGCCCGATGCCGCGTGGTCTAGCGTGCGTGCCGGGCTTGAACTTAGCCTTTCTGTTTACCGGCGTGCGGGCGTTGTGAGGAAGACTTATTCGGGCTATTCCACGTCGATAGATACTCCCGTTCCTGTCGACCTAATTGCGGATATTTCGGCCAAAGGCGACGCCGAGACGAGACTTCTACTGCATCGCCTGTCGAATGTTGGGAGGACGACGCTCTCCGCGCCCGCAGTTGATCGTCGTGCACCATTGCGCATCCTTACATATCGCTGGCACGCTCCCCATCAATACGAATTGCAGCGTTTGCCCGCAGATTTCACGCTCGTCAGCGGTCTTAATGGCATGCCGGCCTTCGAACAGTGGCCATACAACCAACGACCAAAGCGAACAAATGTAACCGTAGTGCCATGGAGCGAAATCAAGCCACAAAACTATGATCTAGCACTTCTGCATTTCGATGAAAATATTCTCATACCGTCTGTTTCCAACGGCAACCTACCGCCCGGATGGGGGCAGTCTGCACGATGGCTAGCCGAGTTGGGGCTGCCCTTAATCGGGCTTTGCCACGGCACCCCGCCCTTCGTTGGACAATACGGCGTGGCGCGCGGACCAATCAAAGCGTTTGAACAAATCGAGTCTGCGCGGAGACAACTAGTCGCATGGTTTGCCGCCATGGGAGCTCCTGTCGTTTGCAACTCTTTTCAGGCAAAGGCGGAATGGGACTTTAAGGATTCCCACGTGTTCTGGCACGGTTTCGATCCGCTTGAATTTCCGCAAGCGACGTTACAGAGGGACGTTCTCGTGGTGGGGGGTAACGACCGACCGCATTATCGGGGCTTCTACGAGGAGGAGATAGTCCGAGCGCATCTGCGAACGTCGATCCGCGTCCAAGGCTTGCCACCCGTTCTCACCGCTTTGGAGCAGCGGGACGGAAATCCTTTCGCGGTACGGCAATTTCGAAATTATGTTGACCAAGTGCGGACCTTCTCCTTCTACCTAAACACCACTTTGCGGTCACCTATGCCTAGATCTCGGGGCGAGGCCATGATGACGGGCGTGATCCCTGTTTGCCTGCGCAATCACGATGTAGACATGTTCATTGAGCAAGGCGTTGACGGTTTCTATGCTGATCAGCCGGAGGACCTCGCCGAATTTCTCAACGAAACACACAGCGATCGGGATAAGATCGCGCGGATGAGCAAGGCCGCAAGATTGAAGGCCTTTGACCTATTCAATCACGATCGAAACCTTTCCAGCTGGATTGAGTTAATCGACAAGGTCATCGCTTAATCGCGCGAGTTCCTGTTGATTGGGTGACGTTCCCCCGTTAAATTGGGCCATTCAGACTTGGAATTTTCCACTTATGATCCTTTCTGGGAAGAAGAGGAGAATTCGATGAAGGCTTCGAAGTTTTCGGAAGCGCAGATCGCGTTCCTGTTGAAGCAAGCGGAGGACGGAATACCGGTCGGTGAGGTGTGCCGCAAAGTCGGCATTTCGGCCGCGACCTTTTACAGTTCCCGTGGCAGGTCATTGAAACCACCAATTGAGCGCTGGCAATTGGTCGCAGCACACGATCCAGCGTCACTTTCTCCTGATCGAAAAAAGATTCGATAAACTCATATAGGTTCGTCGATGAAGTCCCTGGCTCGGGATCTCCTACCGTTTTCTGAAGAGCAGTTGTATGGCTGCAGTCGAGAGATCTAGTAGCTCTAGAGACCTAAACTCTACATCCATTTGTTCGCGAATAGCTTCCGTCACGCCTAAAACGAATTCATTTGGATGATCGGTCCATATCGGCGAGCCTGTTGACCGAAGCAAGTAGTAGCGTGATGCGACCACATCGAAACCAAACTGGTCGGCAAGCGCAATATGGTGAGAGCTGCGCAAGCGGTTCTCCGTCTTGACCGAAGCATACTGCCCCTCTGTCTCTCGAAGAAAGGCCAGGGGATCCGTTTCGAAAAAGCGGTGATCGCGCAGATCAATCGAGTGGAACATGAAGCCACCGGATGGCGTTACCTCGCTCAGCTTTCGATAGATGCCGGTCGGATCCATGACGTGTTCGAGCACCGACGTTGATATCGTACAATCAACTTCGTCGGTGAATGTCAGCGCCTCGAATCCAACGCCGTCCCGGACATCGAGGCCGGTGGGAATTGAATCTCGGTCCTCATACGGAAAGACCTTGGACCACTTTGCCAGGAGCTTCGGCTCGATCAAGGCGCAGGTTGACTTTAGCAATTCAATCTCCGCCTTGGGGAAAGCCCGCCGAACGCACATGATGTCGTTCGCGATATAGTTCTCCGTACCATCCAGGAGGAACCGCAGCGCCGTCCAAGGAATGTTTCCACAGCCGAGTTCAACCATACGCCGCGGCACCGTCATGTTCGCGCGTTCGATCCAACTGCCAATGGTGTGACGATAGCCGAAGAAGTTTGACAGGAAGCTGTTATTGCGATTGCCGCTATCGGCGAGAAACTGTAGCACGGCCTTGTCGTCACGGCTGGCTCTACGAAGAACCGCATCGGAGGTGGCTGATCCTGCCGACACATCAATCAGCAAGATCCGATACGAGCGTCGATTCTTGTTGCAGTCTTCATTGGCGGCAGAAGAAAACCACAGAGAACCATTCCATACCGAATACGCGCCCCGTCCCATCTTCCTAATCGCATCATGCTGCGCATCCGCAGGGCCTAGTGTGCGGCCATCCTCTTGTAGTACGGCGACATATTGCCCGCCCTGGAGCGTTTCAACTATCTCAGCAGGCAAGTCAGCGATGAACGCGTGGCCGCCATCGCGTCTGAACGGTCCTGCGAGATCGTAGTACATCAAATTTTCCCTCAGATTTCAGCTAATCTAACACCCCGCATTCGGAAGTCGAGGGCCGAATTTTTCCGTCCATCGGAGCCCGGGATGTATAACCCGAGCGACTGGTATTGGAAAAAGGCTGTGACGTCCTTTCTACGTTGCAGTCGCCTTTGACCTTCAAAAAAGGCCAGCACCGGCGAACTGCGGGAGATCTACAAGATGCAATACTAAATTAGACTCACCAGATATGGGCGTGCCTGATACTTGCCGTAGTGTTGCAGGCCCTCCCGGCGTGCGTCGAATTAACTCGGTTCGATAAGCTTGTCGTTCAGCCGATGCCCACAGCGCTTGACCAAACAGGAGAGTGCGCTCGTACAGAGGTGCGTGGACCGGTCGACATCTGCATCAAGGAATTAGCGCAGGTCGAGGTAGAGCAGTTCTGGTGACCTGCATCGCGCCAATGAATGTAGCAGGCGGCTTGCCAAATTGGCCTCCCCGCCAGCGCGATAAAAAATGCGCCGTGCTGAGCTGAAGCAGTGAACTTGAAAGAAAGGAAGCAGATGGTGTGATCGATCGATCCAAAACGCGTGACACTCCGCCTGTTCCAGTGGCCATTCAAGGCCGCTTGCCTGTTAGGAACACGCGTTGAAACCATCTGGTCAGTTGTCATGTGCAACCACACAAAGGCCGCACATATGGAAGCAAGCGATCTGATCAAAAATATCTGCAGAAAAAGCTTGCACGTGGGAGCTGCCGGATCCGACCGCTGGCCGCGACGATATCGTCGACATCGCACCGTCGCTAGCCAGGGCAGGGCGGCAATAGGTATTCGCACTTAGCGCCGCCATGCACAAGCCATTGCCTGCCGGCGCCGCCGCGCGTTGCTTGCTTTTTCGCGCGCGGCTCGATTTCTTTAGTCGTGGGCAAGCGCAATGCAACCCGGACAGCTTTGGGCGTTAAAAGATGCCTCTTGCAAACTGGAGTGACCTGACTAGAAAGGACTTCAAGAAACGGACAGGTGCGTGATGAAAGTCGAGATTTTGCCGCTGGCCGGCTTGGCCAAGATCATTCCAACAAGGCTGGGCGATCATCGCGGATATTTTTCGGAAGTGTTCAAGGATAGCTGGTTCCGCGAGAACGTTGCGGATGTAGCGTTCCTGCAGGAGAACGAATCTCTTTCTGCGACGATCGGCACGGTGCGTGGTCTGCATTTCCAGCTTGATCCGTTTGCGCAGGGCAAGCTGGTGCGCTGCATCGCCGGCAGGATTTTTGACGTCGCCGTCGACATTCGCGCCGGTTCGCCGACCTATGGCCAATGGTATGGTTGCGAGCTTTCGAAAGAGAACGGCGAACAACTGTGGATCCCGGTAGGCTTTGCGCACGGTTTTGCGACGCTTGTTCCGGACTGCGTTATTTCCTACAAAGTGACGGCTCCTTACAGCGCTGTCAGTGACCGCGGTCTCTTGTGGAACGATCCCGAGATCGGTATCGAATGGCCCGTGCCGCTCGATAATACGGTCCTTTCGGACAAGGATAAGATACAACCAAGACTGGCGGATCTAACGCCGTCTTTCAAATATTGACCGTTACCAGAACGGACGACGAGCGGAGATAACCCATGCGTATTCTCGTAACCGGCGGAGCGGGCTTTATTGGT
Organism: Rhizobium sp. 57MFTsu3.2; assembly: GCF_012932765.1. NCBI lineage: Bacteria > Pseudomonadati > Pseudomonadota > Alphaproteobacteria > Hyphomicrobiales > Rhizobiaceae > Rhizobium > Rhizobium sp. 57MFTsu3.2. Next base: position 24,135 of record NZ_JDWI01000039.1, on the reverse strand, counting down.
TCGGCCCTCGTCAGGTATCTCGTGAAGAATGTTGGCGCGGAAGTGCTTAACGTGGATAAGCTTACCTATGCCGGGAATCTTGCTTCACTCAATGAAATCGAAGGCGCTTCGAACTATCACTTCCTGAAGGCCGACATTTGCGATCTTCCGAAAATGTCGGAGGCGATGAACGGGTTCCAGCCCGACCGAATCATGCATCTCGCCGCTGAAAGCCATGTCGATCGCTCGATCACCGGTGCCGGCGACTTCGTCCAGACCAATGTCATGGGCACTTTCAGCCTGCTGGAAGCGGCGCGGCATTATTGGAACGACCTGTCTGCTGATCGCAAGGAGACATTCCGCTTTCTGCATGTATCGACCGACGAGGTGTACGGATCGCTCGGCGACGAGGGGCTGTTCGAGGAGATCACGGCTTACGACCCGTCATCGCCCTATTCGGCTTCGAAAGCGGCGAGCGACCACTTGGCGATCGCATGGCATCGCACTTACGGTCTGCCTGTGGTCGTGTCGAATTGCTCGAACAATTACGGACCATATCATTTCCCGGAAAAGCTGATCCCGTTGATTATTCTTAACGCGATGGACGGAAAGCCGCTGCCGGTCTACGGTAAGGGATTCAACATTCGCGACTGGCTGTACGTTGAAGATCACGCCCGCGCGCTTGACCTGATTGCATCGCGCGGCCGTCTTGGTGAAAAGTACAATGTTGGCGGCCGGAACGAGCGCCGCAATATCGACGTTGTGCGCCGAATCTGCGCGCTGATGGATGAATTGCGCCCACAGGCAAGGCCGCATGCCGATCTGATCACCTTTGTCACCGACCGGCCGGGCCATGATGCGCGCTACGCCATTGATGCCACGAAGCTGGAAACGGAACTGGGCTGGAAGGCACAGGAAAACTTTGACAGCGGCATCGAACGGACGGTGCGTTGGTACCTGGAGAACGGGTGGTGGTGGCAGCCGTTGCGGCAGGGCGTCTATTCCGGTGAACGTCTTGGTGTTTTGAACAGGGGCTGAGCCATGCGCATTGCCGTGACGGGAAAACAGGGCCAGGTCGTCTCGGCCCTTCTGGAGCGCGGTTCGGTTGCCGGTGTCGAGATCGTCGCCGTAGGCCGTCCGGAACTCGATCTCGTCGACCGGGCGTCGATCCGCGCAGTCTTTTCGCAGATCAAGCCGGATGTGATCGTCTCCGCAGCCGCATATACGGCCGTCGACAAGGCCGAAAGCGAAGAGGAGCTGGCCTTTGTCGTCAATGCGGAAGGACCAGCGGCGATAGCGGAAGTGGCTAAGGGGCTCGGGATTCCGATCATGCACCTGTCGACTGATTATGTATTTTCCGGCGATAAACAGAGTCTCTATGTCGAGACGGATGCGACTGGGCCGGTGTCGGCCTATGGCCGCTCGAAACTGGCCGGCGAGCAAGGCGTTGCCGCTGCCAATCCCAACCATGTTATTTTGCGAACCGCTTGGGTCTATTCGCCTTTTGGCGCCAACTTCGTGAAGACAATGCTGCGCCTCGCAGAGACTCGTGATGCGCTCAACGTGGTGGCTGACCAGCGCGGCTCGCCGACCAGCGCGCTTGACATCGCCGACGCGGTGATTGCCATCGCAAAGCGCCTTTCTGCCGACAACGACGAGAATCTGCGCGGGATATTCCACCTGACGGGCAGCGGCGAGGCCACCTGGGCGGACTTTGCCGAGGCGATCTTCGCTGGTCTCAAGACCAAGACCGGTAAGGTTGTCTCCGTCGGTCGTATCACGACGGCCGATTATCCGACACCGGCGAAGCGCCCTGCGAACTCGCGGCTTTCGAACGACAAGTTGAAACAGACCTATGGAATCGTTCTGCCAGACTGGAAGGAATCCACAAAGGTCGTACTGGACCGCCTGCTTTAGGAATTGGCGCTTACTAGCTCCCGACACACGGAAGGAAAAAGAATGAGGGGTATTATTCTCGCTGGTGGTTCCGGCACGCGGCTCTACCCAATCACCCAGGCCGTGTCAAAGCAGCTCATGCCGGTCTACGACAAACCGATGATCTATTATCCACTGACCACGCTGATGCTGGCGGGGATCAAGGAAATCTTGATCATCACCACGCCCCACGATAACGAGGCCTTCAAACAACTGCTGGGCGACGGAAGCAAGTGGGGCATTTCGATCGAATACGCGGTGCAACCGAGCCCGGACGGTCTAGCGCAGGCCTTCATCATCGGCGCAGATTTCGTCGGATCGAGCCCGTCGGCGCTGATTCTCGGGGACAACATCTATTACGGTCACGGCTTGCCGCAGATTTTGCGTTCCGGCGCTTCCACCGTCGAAGGCGCGCGCGTCTTCGCTTATCACGTTAGCGATCCGGAGCGTTACGGCGTCGTCGAGTTCGACGACAGCATGAAGGCGCTGTCAATCGAGGAAAAGCCTGCCAAGCCGAAAAGCAATTGGGCGGTCACTGGCCTTTATTTCTACGATCACCAGGTCGTCGACATCGCTGCCAACCTGAAGCCGTCGCCGCGCGGCGAATTGGAGATTACCGACGTCAACCGCGTCTACCTTGAGCTCGGACAGCTAACGGTCGAATTGATGGGGCGCGGTTATGCCTGGCTTGATACCGGGACACCGGACAGCCTGCTCGAGGCTGCCGACTTTGTGGGAACGCTGGAAAAGCGCCAAGGCTTCAAAATCGCCTGTCCGGAAGAGGTCGCCTACCGTCTGGGTCATATCGACGAAGATCAGTTGCAGAAGCTTGCCACCAAACTGGGCAAGAGCGCTTACGGTCAGTACCTGACGAAGCTCGCAAAGACCAAGCACGACTTGGAATTCTGAAACACAACCGCCTGCCCATTGGAGATGGGCGGCCGGTGATCAGAGCGGCCGGCCGATCGCGTTGCAGATATTGCGGTAGACGTCCTGCACCTGCTTCACGACATGCGCTTCGGTGAAGCCCTGAACGACGCGCTCTCGGGCTTTGGCACCGGCCGAGACAATGCTGGACTTGTCGATCGCAAGGGCGCAAATTTGCGCTGCCAGCGCTTCGGCGTCGTCCACCGGAACGAGCCATCCTTCCTTGCCGCCGCGCACGAAGTCGCGGCAGCCCGGCACGTTGGTCGTCAGAATGGCTCGGCCGCAAGCCGCGGCCTCCAGAATGGAGCGGGGCAAGCCTTCTCCACCGCGCGTGGGCATACAGCAAAGATCGTGCTGCGCCCATACCTCGCGCACGTCGTTCGTCGATCCATGCCATTTGACTCCCGAAAGCTCCGACCACGCGCTCAGCGTCTCGACAGACAGCGATCGCGGGTTGGAGGGGTCGGGGAGACCGAAAAGCGATAGGCTAACCTCGTGCCCCCGCTCACGCGCCATCGATACCGCCTTCACAGCCAGATCGGCGCCCTTCGACCATACCATGCGACCCACCATCGCGAGCTTGAGGCCATCGCCGGATGGCTGGGGAAGGGGCTGGTAGTGATCGGGATCAACGCCGGCTCCGCCGAGCACGGTTACGCCGGCATCTCCGACGTCGAGCCCAAACGTATCTGGATCGGTAGTATTCTCGAACAGAAAGTGATTCTTGCCGCGACCGCGGATGGCACGGAACAGATTGCGCAGAGCAAAGCGCGCAAAAGCTGCCTTGGCACTTCGATCCGCGGCGAGAAGCCCCCCTCCGGTGACAGCTAGGATCCGGCCCTTCACGCCAGCCAAAGTGGCGGCAAGGCCGCCGGTGACTACGCAGCGGAGCGCAATGCAATGGATCAGGTCGATCCTCTCACGCCGGAGCGTCTGCGCGATCTGGCCGATCGACGAACCGATCGACAGGAAACCGAGGTGTCCTCTCTCAATGTCAAGCGGTATGACGCGAGCGCCAAGCCCCTCGATGAGATGCGCGTGTTTGCCGACGCGAGTAATGACGACCACGTCCAGGCCGAGCTCCTTGGCGGCGCGCAACATCGGCAGAAAATGCGAAACAAAGAACCAGTCTTCCGTAATGATGAACGCGATCCGAACTCGCGCTTTGGAGAAGCTCATCGTCACCGTCCGATGCTGCGATGTAATAGCCGCACGGTGGCTTTCGGCATTCTCGCATATATCGCGTGCGCGCATTTCAGAAGGGCAGGGTGGCGGCGCCAGAAGTCCGCGAGCGGCAGCGCGAACGGATTGTCAGGTGCCAGACTGTCGTTGATGAGTTCGATTAGCTCCGCTCGCGATGAAGGCGTGCCACGACGGTGAAGAATTGGCTCCACATTTTCCATGCTGGCCGCGATGAAACCTTCTCGCTCTGCGATGAACGCAAATAGGCGTTCGAAGGCATGGGCAGCTGTCCCGTCAAGCTGTCCACTCTCACGAGCGAATTGATCGGCAAAATCGATTTCGATCACCTTTCTCAAGGCCGCGCGCCGAAACCAGAACATCGATCCGGCGGGAAAGCGGTGACCTTCGAGTGCCGATAGATCAAGACTCGCTTCCATTCTCTGCAGGGTCCCCAGCATGATGGTTTCATTGATCGAGGTGCGCCCGCCAAGCGGCAGCAGGTGGGCCCGTGGCGCAATCAGCCCGATGCGAGATTCAGTCGCCAGTAGCTTGTGCCCTGACAACTCTCCGCCTTCCTCCGTCTTCAACAACGAGCCAAGCAGAAAACGCCGCCAGCCATCCCCATCGTCACGATGCGGCGAGCGCTTGGTATGCAGTTTCAGGCCGATGTCGAAGGACGGCAGGGGCTGTTGTCTTAGCGCCATCAGGAACGGCAAAATATCGCGGCCTCGATTGTCGACTTCCAGTTCGGTCGCGAAGCGAAGATGCGAACTCTCGGGGCGCGCCACCGGACGGGAACCGACCGGTCGGGTGATCACCAGGTCAAAAGTCTGTCGGATGATCGCATCGAGGTCCTGGACCATCTCCTCCCAAATATCGGGATAATAGACGTGGGCGAGGATGGTGAAGTTTGCCTGGTGGGTGTCGTTCATCGAGTCTGCTCTTCAAATACCTTGGATCGTACTAACCCATCGTGGGCTATGCCATCCAGGAAAAACTAAGAATCCTTAGAGCGATGCCCTTCGCTAGCTTTGCTTTATTCGTGCTGTTGTTGCAGGATATCGCCAATTCCCAGCCTTGGAAGCGATATTGCCTTCCTTAGGGTGGTGTGCAAGTGCTTCAGCGAGGATAAGAATCTTCACGATTTTTGCGTCTCAGGGTTAGGTATCCCCAGCCGAACCACATGATGACAGCCATCGATTGGCCCCAGAGTTTACCTCCTTTCACCAAACGGATTCGGGAAAGGACAGATTCTGCATGGGAGTGCAACAAAGAACAGAGTCAGATATGCGCATGATCGAATTTCGCGATACGAGGAAGGTGTAACGTCGCGCTCGCGGTGAGGAAAACTGTCAATGTTCCAGCAGCCGTCGCCGAAGAATCACGAGAAGTTGCCCCAGCGCTTTAAGCATGAAGCCGATCGCTTCCGTACTTACTACAAGGCAGTACCTGCCCTTAGTCGGATATATGATCATTCCGATATCTTCGCTATTGCCTGAAACGGCTGCAAGACGAACGCAGTGCGACGCGACGTGTCATATTGAGCAGGCATTTTGCCACGAAAATAACGATCAAAGCCCTCAAGAGCTTGCTGATTCAACAGCTTGGAATTTCCTTAACAATCGATGTTTCGATGTAAGAGTGGACCTTTCTGACGCGCCACCGCGATTGCTTATCGGTTGAACCGCTTGCTATGCCTCGGGTTTCCGAAAGACCTTGCTTGAAAAGGCCGGGCGAAAGGTGATAGCAGCGCTTGTGCCGCTCGTGCAAAGGATGTTCCAAGTGCAAAGAAACCCGTCGCAATCGGATTATGATGAAAATTATTACCGATGCCATTGTGGCGGACTTCCTTATAACCGGAGCGAGCCACACTGGTCGCGCTTTTTTGGGATTGTCGCTGAACGGGTGGCACAAGACATCCGCCCAAGAACCGTTTTTGACGCAGGTTGCGCCATGGGTTTCTTGGTAGAAGAGCTAAGAAAACGCCATGTTGAGGCGTTCGGGCGAGATTATTCCGAGTACGCGATCAGCGAGATACCAGATGCGCTGCGGCCCTTCTGCGAGTTGGGCTCAATCGTCGATCCGATTGAGGGTTCCTTTGATCTAGTGACATGCATCGAAGTCTTGGAACACCTGCCTGAGGGTGACGGACGTCGAGCAATCTCAAATCTCTGTGCTGCTGGTCCACTTATCCTGTTCTCCTCAAGTCCGGATGACATTGACGAACCCACACATTTGAATGTGCGGCCCCCCATCCATTGGCTACGCCTTTTTCGGGAACATGGATTTGGTCCGCGATCCGATTTTGATGCGAGCTTTCTGTGTCCGTGGGCGATGCTCCTTGAGCGGCGCGCTCAGGCGCCGACTGATGAGGAACTGCACGCCTACGCAAGTCTAATTTTGATGCGTATGGAGTACTTTCGGCACACTCATGAGCTACGGCAGGCGCAAGATCGTCAGCTGGTGGCGATAAAAAACGAAATCCATGAACTGAGACAAACACATGCTCTCACCGTTTCCGATCTAATGCAAAAGCAACTCGTTGCTCTTGCCGCCGCTGATCGGGCGCAGACCACTGTTGACCAATTGCTTGCCTCAAAGAGTTGGCGCATGACTGCTCCTTATCGCTGGGCAGGGCATCAGGGCAGGCGCGCTCAACATGTGATGCGCGCTTTGCCGCTAATGGCGAAGCGCCAGGGCGGTTATCTAAACCTTGCCCGGAAAGCTTGGTCGATCATGGCACGCGAAGGGCTTAGCGGAGCGAGATCGGTGTGGCGGAATTCCAACGCGCAGATAAATACCAGCTCGAACAACGACTACGAAAAATGGCTGCGGACATATGCGACATTGGACGATCCGGCGCGCGCCAGAATCAGACGCGACATCGACGGATTTGCAAACCAGCCTCTGATCTCAATCGTGATGCCGGTCTATAATGCCGAGCCGAACTGGCTCGCGGAGGCGATTGATTCCGTTCGCAACCAACTTTATCCGCACTGGGAGCTCTGCATCGCGGATGACTGTTCGACGTCCGAAGCAGTGCGCCCCGTCTTAGAGCGATATGCTGCCATCGATCCCCGCATAAAGGTTTTCCATCGACCGACCAACGGCCACATTTCGGAAGCGTCCAATTCGGGGATCGAAATGGCGACCGGCGACTGGATGGCGCTGCTGGATCAGGATGACCTGCTGAGCGAGGATGCGCTTTTCTATGTTGCGCGGACAATCAACGAAAAGCCGCAGATTGAGCTGATCTATTCCGATGAGGACAAGATCTCAAGTGGCAAGCGCTTCGATCCCTATTTCAAGCCGGATTGGAATCCTGATCTGCTGCGATCACACAACGTGATTTGCCACCTCGGGGTGTACAAGCTTGACCGCGTGCGGTCGATCGGCGGCTTCCGCAAGGGATATGAGGGAGCTCAGGACCACGACTTAGTACTACGTTTCACCGATCAGTTGTCCGAGGCTCAAATCGTTCATATACCGCGTGTCCTTTATCATTGGCGCAGCCACGCCAGCAGCACCGCACAAAGCGGTGGAAACAAGAGCTATGCAGCGCTTGCGGGACAAAACGCTGTGAGCGACCATCTGAAGCGAAAGGGTATCAGCGGACGTGTCGAGATACTTCCGACCGGCATGTATCGCACACTCTACGACCTTCCTGAAGAACCGCCACTGGTCAGCCTGATCATTCCCACGCGAAATGGGCTGCGCCTCCTCCGCAAATGCGTCGAATCGATCCTTCAAAAAACGGACTATCCCAATTACGAGATCGTGATCATCGACAACAATTCCGATGATCCGGCGACGCTTGAATATTTCAGGCAGATAGAAACCGATAGCCGCATCTTCGTGACGAGGGACGAACAGCCATTCAACTATTCTTTGATCAACAATGGTGCGGTTAGCAGGGCTAGGGGCGATTTTGTCGGTTTGATCAACAACGACATCGAGGTCATATCACCGAACTGGCTGAGTGAAATGATGAGCCACGCCATCCAAGCCGGTGTCGGCGTCGTTGGTGCACGGCTTTGGTATCCTGATGACCGCCTGCAACATGGTGGTGTAGTCCTTGGGATCGGGGGAGTCGCCGGGCACGCGCATAAATTTCTTCGGAAAGGAGCGCACGGATATTTCTCTCGGGGAGAATTGACCCAGACATTTAGCGCAGTGACCGCGGCATGCCTGGTCGTTCGGAAGAGCACCTACGAGGCGGTTGAGGGACTGGACCAGAACCTCACGGTGGCCTTCAACGATGTGGATTTTTGTCTTAAGGTACGTGAGGCGGGCTGGCGCAACGTCTGGACACCATTCGCAGAACTCTATCACCATGAATCCGCGACGCGTGGCAGTGAGGACACTCCCCAAAAAAAGGAACGGTTTCGGGGGGAAGTCATGCACATGCTCGCCAAATGGGGAGAGAAACTGATCATGGATCCTGCCTACAATCCAAATCTGACTTTGGACCGTGAGGACTTCTCTCTAGCTTGGCCGCCGCGGAACCAATCGGATCCTACGCTTGCTTCCTAAGATACTTTGGTATTAATGCAGCCTCCGAGCACTGTGGCAAATGCGCGAGGCGCTTTTCCTGCGATGACACGACAACATGACGATGGAACATTCTCGCGATCCTTGGGAACGTGAAATGCTTTCGCTAGAAGTTTGGAAACTGGATCGAATATGGTATCCGAAAGTGACAGCAGCTTGGCGAAGGCTCTGGCCGATATAGGGCGGAGCATCAACCGGCGCGAGTTATGGCTTTATCTGGGTTGGCGAGACGTGAAGAGCCAGTACAACCGATCGATTATCGGACCGTTCTGGTTGACTTTGTCGATGGGCGTAATGGTGCTTGGACTGGGCGTCCTTTACTCGGAAATATTGAACATCGATGTTGCGGTCTACCTTCCCAAGCTCGCCATCGGGTTAATCGTGTGGGGATTGATAAACGGTACGGTCATTGGCGCGTGCCGGGTATTCATCTCAGCAGGAACCGCGCTTCGCCAAATAAGGTTGCCTGTCAGTGTCTTCGTATTTCAGTTCGTCTGGGGACAGCTGATCTCGTTCGGGCATAACTTCCTGATATATATCGTTGTCGCTCTCGTCTTTGCGATAAATCCCGGCTGGGTCGTCCTTCTTTTCGTTCCTGCCATGATGATTGTCGTTCTGAACGGCTTCTTCGTTTCTCTCATTCTGGGGCCACTCTGCGCCCGCTTTCGCGACGTGCCTATGATCGTCGCCAGCGTGATGCAGATAGTCTTCTTTATGACACCGATCATCTGGAGCACGGATTCGATGTCGCATCGGTCACTCCTTCTGACGGCGAACCCATTCTATCACCTGATCGAGATTATTCGCGATCCGCTGCTCGGCCGGACCGGCACGCTCGAAAATTGGATGGTTTGCATTGGATTGACGGTCGCCTTGGGAGCGTTCGCGACAGCCTTCTTCGCTCGCTACAGGGCGCGCATCGTGTATTGGAGTTAAGTGCTTGGCGAGAGTTTCCCTTACCGACGTTACCGTTGATATTCCGATTTACGAACCAGCCGGTCGGTCTCTTAAGAACAATATCCTTTCCACGGCGACGGGGGGGCAGATCCGACCCCGCGCCGGTACGACAGGGACCGTCATTCGCGCGATAGAGGGCCTGACCCTGGATGTTGAGCACGGTTCACGCATCGGGCTGATCGGCCACAATGGTGCCGGGAAGTCCACGATTTTGCGGGTGATGGCAGGGATCTACGAGCCGACCGGCGGTACTGTTTCGATAGATGGCGAGGTGGCTTCGCTTTTCGATATCGGCTTTGGAATGGACCCGGAAGCAACCGGCTGGGAAAACATCGTTCTCCGAGGCATGTATCTCGGTTTCAGCCGCAGAAACATCGAAGCGCGGTCAGAGGACATCGGAAAGGCGACGGGGCTCGGCGAATTTCTCGACATGCCGCTTCGAACCTACAGTGCAGGCATGTCCACCAGGTTGGCTTTCGCGGTTTCCACTTCGCTGACGCCGGAGGTGCTCCTGATCGATGAGGGGATTGGAGCCGGTGATGCGGCCTTTTTAGCCCAAGCGCAGGAACGGATGCGAAGTTTCATTGGCGAGGCGGGCGTGTTGGTTTTGGCATCACATTCCGACGATCTTTTGCGCGCGTGGTGCACGGAAGGGATATGGATGGAACACGGCAAGATGCGGATGCGGGGACCGATTGAGGCTGTGCTTGAAATTTATACGAAGTCGGTCAGGGGTGGATAGGTACGTATCCTACCATCTCGTCCACCAAGTAATTGGTTATCGGAAGCGCAAAATCGGAGCCCGGTTCAATCTCGTTCTAGCACTTCTGTGGTTGCCGCCCGTAATGCAAGAATTTTTTGTCCATCGGAACGTGCGATCGAGTGCGGTCTTCTGTCAGGCCTTTAATTGCGGCATTTCGAAAGACCGCTGGCCGGTATGGTGATCTGCGGATCAGGTCCAAATCTACTTTCCGAGCTGTAAAGCTCATAGTGCTAACTGGTTTTCCTGATCCAGATCGGTTCGATCATTCTCCCATTCAGGTCATCGACTTCTCACACCTCTTTCACCAGATTCAGCGTTTTGGGCGGGGCATGGATCATGCCATCGCCGGCGACGCTTGCTCCCGGTAATCCTCCCGTTTCGTCAGCATGACCCAAATTGTCCGTGCCATCTTGTTCGCCAGTGCAATGGCAACGAGTATTTTGGGCTTGTGCATCAGCATTCGGCCAAGCCATGAGCCTGGTGCTGGCGGTTTCCGGTTTGCCACTCTTACATGCGACATTGCGCCGATGATCAAAAGCCTGCGTATGTCAGCCTGTCCCGCCTTCGACACTCGGCCGAGCCGCTCCTTGCCTCCAGAAGAGAATTGTCGTGGTACAAGTCCAAGCCAAGCTGCAAAATCGCGCCCAGACCGGAAAGTCGTCATTGCTGGTGCAAATGCCTCAACCGCCAGCGCGATCATGGGACTGACACCCGGCATTGTCTGAAGACGTGTTGCAGCGATACTATCTCGGGAGACAGCGGTAAGTTGTGCCGTCCTGGTTTCGATACGGGCTGTCTTCTGTGCGATCTGCGCGAGTAAATCCCGGCATTCGTCCCGCACGGCATCCGGCAAGTCTATCGCTTCATCACAGATTATTGCATCAATGCGCTTGATACTGGCGATGCCCTGCGGAACGATCTGACCAAATTCGTAGAGAACGGCACGCAAGGCATTCACCAGTTCGGTACGCTGATGAACAAGCCGCTCTCGCCCCCGGAAGAGCACTGCTCTCGCTTGTTTATCCGTATGCGGCGTCCACGCCCCATCGATTTTTCAGTTGCAGCGATCTGAGGTTGATCTATTGGCCGTCCTATGAGCTCACCGAAGAGTACCTGACGAGCTCATATTGAGGCCTTGATGCGGGCGACATAGGCCCACGGCATCAGGGCATTGATGTCTTTGGCGAGGTGGCCGTTTGCGAGGCGGGTGAAGAGGTCGGGGAGATAGGCGTAGGGTTCAACGCCGTTCAATTTACAAGTGCCGATCAGGCTGGCAAACCGGGCCCAATTACGGCCCCCTTCATCGTGCCCCGCAAAGAGCGCATTGCGCCGGTTCATGGCGGGTCGGCGGATCGCGTTTTCCACCAGGTTGGAGTCGATATCGACGTGGCCGTCGTCCAGGAACAGCCGGAAGCCGTCCTGCCGCGTTAGCATATAGGCCAGGGCTTTTCCGAGATCAGACTTACGTGAGACGCGCTTGGCTTGCGCTGCCAGCCAGGTGAAGAACTCGTCCACCAGCGGGAGGGACAGGTCCTGTCGAACTGCCGGCGATGTTCGGGATCTGAGCCCCGGATACTGTCTTCGATCTTGTAGAGCGCGGCGATCCGCACCAGCACCTCGTCGACGATGGGCGATCCACTCTTTGGCGTGGCCCTGATGAGCTTTCTGCGTCCGTGCGCCCAACAGAAAGCCAGCTTCAAAGGATCGCCACCCATCCGGTCCGACGTGGCGAGGTGAGAGTAACCACCGTAGGCATCCACCTGGATTGTCCCGTTGAACGCGTCGAGGATTTCAGCGGCATATTCGCCTTTACGCCCAGGTCGATAATGGAACACCACACCCGACGGCGCGGAGCCATTCCAGCCGCGATCGTCACGCAACACGGCCCAAAGATAACCGGTCTTCGTCTTGCCTCGCCCCGGATCCAACATCGGAGCCGTGGTCTCGTCGACATAGAGCCGCGTGCTTTCCGACAGAAGCCGCTTTGCCATGTGGTCGACCACCGGTGCGATTGCGCTGCCCGTGCGCCCCATCCAATCGGCCAGGACCGTGCGATCTATCGGCACCCCATGTCGCGCCATGACCTCGGCCTGCCGGTTGAAGGGCATATGTTCGGAATGCTTGGAGACGGCAATCTCAGCCAGAAGGGCTTCCGTCGGCCAGCTCCCTTCCAAAAGATGCGCCGGCGCTCTGGCCTGGACGACACCCGTTCGACCCTTGGGGCAGGCGTATTTCGGGCGGATCGTGACGATCACGTCGTAGCGCGCCGGAACCCGGTCGAGCCGTTCCGTCCGATCCTCGCCGATCCGGACCACGTTGCCGCAACCGCAGGGACAAACGATGCTCTCAGGCTCGATCACTCTCTCGACCCGCGGCAGGTGTTCGGGCAGTGCACGGCCTTACGCTCCTTGCGAGGAACGGCCTTGTCCGATCCGATGCGCTGGCTTCGATCTTTTTCTCGACCGCGGCGATCCGCGCCTGTGTTTCGGCAATCGCCGTTTCAAGGTCTTCCAGCGCCAGTTCCATCTGCGCCGGATCGAGCTTTTCCGATTTCGGTCCGAACTTCGTGCGCCGATCGTCGTGAACCTGCCCCTCAAGCTTCTCGATCAGTTCCTTCAGCTCGGCGATGAAGGCGTCCTTTTCGGCAACCACAGCCTGCTCATGCTGACGTGCAGCACGCTCGACCGACAGCTCGAACTGCATCGCCGCAAAGGCTTTGACAACCTCTGGCGGAAGGTCCGGAAACAGGCTGAGATCAAGGGGCGACGACATGCGGCCTTATAGCAAGGCAGCATAAAAAAGCCCAACAAAACAACGCCAAAATTAGGCCGGTGAGTCATCCTGCCCCAGTCGGCGGCGCGATCCGTCGCGCCATGACCCGTCGCCAGTCAAGACCTTCGAACAAAGCCTCATATTGACCCCTGGAAAGACGCATCGTCCCATCCTGAACCGTGGGCCAGGCAAAGTTTCCATGTTCAAGAGTTTTGTAGGTTAGCACCATTCCGGTGCCATCCCACACCAGGATCTTCAGGCGATCCCCGCGCTTCGACCGGAAGATTACCATCACCCCGGAATGCGGGCCGAGCTTCAACTCGGTCTGCACCATCAGAGCCAGCGCCTGATGCCTACAGCGAAAGTCCACAGGCCGCGTTGCAATCAGGATCGGCAGTCGTTGGCCCGCGACGATCATGCCGTCCCTCGCACCAGAGCCGCAACACGTTCAACCGGCATCGCCGGGAACCCGCATCACAACGTCCGGACCGATCTCCAACGTCAAGACCGGCCAACCCGCCTCCGGCAGCGGCGGCGCCAAAACATTCACAGCCTCGCCCGGCTCTGCCGCAATCGCCAGAGGCACAAATGCAGGCTCGGCATCGTCGCTTTCCGACAGGCCCGACATAGTCTCAAAAGGCAGCGCCAGAATGCGCTCGCGCACTTGCCGGCGCCACAAGGAAAGCTGGCGCGCAACAATGTCATGGCGGCGCGCGACATCAACAACACGAACACCAGGCTCAAGGCTTTCCGCCACGATCCGCGCCTTCACATCATCCGGCCAACGCCGGTTTCCGCGGCGCGGATCGACAACTTCGTAGCGCCCAACAAATCCATCATCTGCATGCAAATCTCCAGATAGTCCTGGAAACCTTCTTGCACACGCAGCAAGTCTCAAAATACAGCCAATCCAATGGGGCGGAGACGGCGCTTACGTTGATCCGGCGTTTTCGGTTCTACAAACCGCATTTCTGGCTGGCGTGCCGCAACCGCGATCGCTTCAGCGTCGCCCATATCGTTCTTCTGGCACTTGACAAACGGCCGGACGTATTGTGGCGCAATCAGCTTCACCTCGTGGCCATAGGCCGCCAACTCGCGTGCCCAAAAAAGGGCACTCCCGCAAGCTTCAAAAACAACGACGGCCGCGGGCTGACGCTGCATGAATTGTATGAACTGGCCACGTGACAGCTTTTTTCGAAATCGCAGTTCGCCTGTCATCGACGTTCCATGAAGCACGATGATATTCTTTGGCAAATCCACGGCTGGGAAGCTGGAGAGAACGCACTTGGGTTGCCTTCGCGGAGGCTGGGTATGCAGGACAAAGCAACTGTGATAGTTAGCCACTCGAATAAAAAGGGAATCATTAGGGGTCAGTAATTGAAAATACAGTGCAATGGCAAAGTATTCTGATATGTGTAAAGATAAACTAAAGAATGCATTGCATATTCCCATATTTGCTCTGATATTGATCGGGTATGCTATTCAGATATTCACCTATTCTGGTTTTTTGACTAAGAATATTACTATCAACGCTGCGGAAATCCAATCCGAAAAGGGCGCGGCCTATCGGGTTGACCTCTCGTCACTAGCTACCCACTTCCCATTCCGCATAGCCTCCGACGCAAATGGTTCGGGCATGGGGTCCAGTATTGAGCTGCGGGAATCCGGCCTCCAGCTAGGCCCTCCGCACGCCCAACATGATCATATCCGCAACGTGGGAAAAGGCGCGTACTCCCATTGGGGTGGCGAGTTGTACTTTTCTAGCAGTGACGGCACCGACCCGCGGACCAACGGCAGGACATATCAAGTAGCCGCTGTCGTGGGACTCAATCCTCTGGTTTCGGTGGGGAACCTCGCGATAACGTTTGTCTTCGCTCTATTTTGGGGCCGGTGGCTGCTGGCCTGGTACTCGCGAAATGAGACGAAGTTAGTCCTTCTTTGCACAGGGGTTGTAGTCGTCCTAGCCTGTAGGGCCTTCGTCGCGATTGCGGGGGTAGAGTCTACGCATTCCCCTTTGGATTATCGCATCGCGTCAGCTTTGTTGACAGCTGCCTTCCTGGCGCTGTCTACATTTGCTATTTCATTCGACGTTCTATCTCTAAAACATCACGTATCGCCGCTCGCGCGGCGTTGTTTCTATCTTTTGGCCGCGTTTGTATTGGTCGCCGCGGCGGGCTTCAGCTTCGGGCTATTGCCGCCCGTTAACATCGGCGCCGCAGGCTTTGAGCCCATGAGACACGGGCAGGCGAAGCCCGCCGGACTAGCCCTCGCAATTCTCTGGCATGCCCTCGGCGGTTTTCTAATCGCGCTGCTTCCACTTTTC
The DNA here is from genome assembly GCF_012932765.1 of Rhizobium sp. 57MFTsu3.2. Classification (NCBI taxonomy): domain Bacteria; kingdom Pseudomonadati; phylum Pseudomonadota; class Alphaproteobacteria; order Hyphomicrobiales; family Rhizobiaceae; genus Rhizobium; species Rhizobium sp. 57MFTsu3.2. The sequence continues at coordinate 8,746 of NZ_JDWI01000039.1, read as the reverse complement.
CTGGGAGCGGGGCTTCTCCTATGGACAAAATTCGGGCGTGAGCTTTCCTTTCACGGGCTTCTCGTTGCTGGCTATCCGATTGGTCTCACGGTGTTGGCCATCGCGACAGGGACCGTAATCTCGATTACAGAGGGATGGTTGATACCTCTATCGGTAGCGATGATTGCCACCGCTGGGTGGGTGAGGTCTCCTCCTGATTTCAAGTTGCTTCGGCACTACATGATCCTGGCAGCAATTCTCTGCCCGTTTGGATTTCTATATGCGGAATGGACCGGCCTCGATTGGCACGGCCCATTCAATGGCGCAAATGGACTAACTTCGGGCGATCTATCTTTCTATGCTAACTCCATATGGGTTTTAGCAGCGCATGGATTTCCAATGCGCAATCTCGGCGTGGATGGCGATCTTTCCTTTCATCTGTTCGGAATGCCGAATATGGTACTGTCGGCGCTGGGGGCCACTGGAATTCGACTCGTTCCGCTAGACCCCTACCTGTTTCTAACGTCAACGACCACCATGATCTATGTGGTGGGGCTAGGCGTTTTGCTGGCTGCTTTCTTATCCGATGTCTGCAATGAGCGGCCGCTTCGAAAGATCCTGTTGGCTTTGGGCATCGCCGTAGTTGCTGCAGGCCGGTATCCCTACTGGATGGCAGAGAGCCCGCCGGTCCCGCACGCAATTCTATTGGCTGTATCAGTTGTCTGGTATATGGAGCGTGCGTCTGGAAACGTGTTCGGCATCATCGTGGGCATCCTCTCGGGTCTTACCGGCTCTGCTGTTTCCAAAGTCGTGTCGGCGCCATTTTTCGTCAGCCTTAGCGCTTCAACTCTCAACAACCGTCTGCGTCACCGAATGAGATTTCCGAAATCCATCATTCTCGCTGGCGCTGCGATCGTTCTCTTCTACTTCGTCTACATGATTTCAACGTATGGAAGACTATTTTTGCTAATCGGCAGGTTCGGGCCAGAAACCTACCAGCATTTTCTCGCTACTGATGCGGCATTCTTCGATGTTTGGCCTTTCATCTCCAGAGATGCAGGGGTCCTGCTTCTGATCGCTGCGAGCCTGATATCTTTCCCTGGTTCAATCGGGGGGTCTCTCGTTCTCGCGTTTGTTAGCTTCATTGCTTATAGCTTCTTGTTCCAAATAAATATGGTGGTGGGAGTCTTGACGGCAGCTTTGTTGCTAGTCACCCATCCGCCGGACGTCTTCCGTAGAACCTCTTTTGTCTGGTTCCTTGGCTTCGGGCTGGCCGTGCCGGCAATGCTGTTGACGGATGCCTCTGGCATTGCGACCGCTCCAATCTGGATCGCGGTCGCCTTCGGCGTGGTTGGATGCGGATTCGCCTTTGTAACGTGCGGCGACATAGCTTTCTTTCCCAAAGTCATAATGATTCGCCTTTCGCTCTACGCGCTCGTTGCTCTCGGTCTAGCAGTCATTGCCATCGAACGAGGTCAGCTCAGCGTTCAAACACACCCTGCGAGCATTCCCTATGATGCGATGGAAATCTGGTCGCAAGTTCGCGCACGCACATCAGCGGACACGATTATTTTTACCGATCAGACATCCCCGGATGATAGCAGTTTGATCGGTGGCTGGAACAGCGTTGCGCTTTCTGGCACTCGACAGGTCTATGTCGCAGGCTGGTTGCAGTCGTCACTGCGGACAGATGCAGACGCCAAGCGTCGACGCTTCGATATAAATGAGGCCGTTCTTTCCGGGAGCACTAGGCCAAACGATGTTGCGACATCGCGACCGTTTCATTCCTTCGCGGCAGTCGTGCATCGCAATCGCGTTATGCCTGCGGGCTGGGGCCAGGCCAGCTCCAACGCCGAGTGGTCTCTGTACGTCTGGTCTGGCACCTAATTTTGGCTGGAAGACCATCACGCTGTGAGGTTTCCAGTTGCTGGGGTTTGGGTTTAGGGGTGCGGCAAAGCTAGTGGCGAGCAGACGAGGCTTAATGGCGGACTGAAGGCTTGTGCTGTCGCGCCGGTTTACATGGTATCGACTCTCAGTTCACGATAGTCGGGAGCGGAATCAGCGAAACAAAAGGACATTGCCACCGCATCGCTGGAATGTGATATAGCGAAGCGGTAGGAGTGGCGACAACTAATGGTATTAAGCAATGAAAAAAGTTGCAATTTTGCAGTCAAATTACATCCCCTGGAAGGGTTATTTCGACCTCATCGCGGCCGTCGACGAATTTATAATATTTGATGATATGCAATATACTCGCCGCGACTGGCGCAACCGCAATCAGATCAAGACGCCGCAGGGAGCGGTGTGGCTAACGGTTCCGGTAAAGGTCAAAGGAAAATATCATCAGACAATCAGAGATACGGAAATTGGAGGGGCGGAATGGGCGGCCAGTCATTGGAAGGCTCTTGCGCTTAACTATAAGAAAGCGCCACATTTCAATGAAGTCGCGGCCATTCTTGAACCCTTGTACCTAGGCAGCAAACACGAATTCCTTTCGCCTCTTAATCGTGAGCTCATCGAAAGTATTTGCCGCTATTTAGGCATCACAACAAGAATAACGAATTCTTGGGATTACCACCTTGTCGACGGGAGGACGGAACGCTTGGCCGAATTGTGCACCCAGGCGCAAGCCACCGAATACGTCTCAGGCCCGGCCGCGAAAGAGTACATTGACGAGAGCGTATTCAACGGAAGAAACGTGAAACTGACATGGTTTGACTACACCGGCTATCACGAGTACCCCCAGCTATGGGGCTCGTTTACCCACTTCGTTTCAATTGTCGATCTACTGTTTAATTGCGGAAACGAAGCGCCTCGTTACATGAGACATGTACGCAAATGAAGCTCTCGGTCGTTACAACACTTTACCAATCAGCACCCCACATTCGAGAGTTTCACCGCCGCGTCGAAGCGGCAACAAAGCAGCTTGTTGGCGAAGACTATGAGCTCATTCTGGTAAATGATGGCTCGCCCGACGAGAGCCTCGACATTGCGGTCGCCCTTACCGATTCCGACAGCCACGTGATCGTTATCGATCTTTCGCGCAATTTCGGCCATCACAAAGCCATGATGACTGGCTTAGCCCATGCAAAAGGCGAGTTGATATTTCTAATCGACAGCGATCTAGAAGAAGAGCCCGAGTACCTTGCAGCCTTCGCTGAACAAATGCGCTGCGGTGCTTGCGACGTGGTGTACGGCGTGCAGCAACAACGCAAAGGCGGTTGGTTCGAGCGTGTTAGTGGCGAGTGGTTTTACCGTTTTTTCAAGGTGCTAACAAAAACGGCGCTTCCACGAAACGTCGTAACCGCGCGGCTTATGACGCGTCGCTATGTTGACGCGTTGTTGCGTCATGAGGAGCGAGAAGTCTTCATGGCAGGCTTGTGGTATATAACCGGTTTTTCTCAGCAACCGCATCTTCTCACAAAGCACAGTACGAGCACCACCACATACACGCTGCGCAGAAAGATGTCTCTGCTTGTAAACTCCGTAACCTCCTTCAGCAACGCGCCGCTTGTAAGCATCTTCTATGTGGGCGTAATGATTTCCATCGTGGCGGTGGTCTACATCAGCTATCTGGTGATACACTGGGCATTCTTCGCAAAGGCGCTGAGCGGTTGGACGTCTGTGATGGCTTCGATTTGGCTCTTAGGGGGGATGATCATTTCATTCATCGGAGTCGTCGGGATATATCTCTCGAAAATCTACTCTGAGACGAAGCAGCGCCCCTACACAATCGTGAGACAAATCTATGCAAAACGATAAGGGCGATCTCCTAGCTGAGGTTGCGGGGTATTATTCAGACAAACTGGCCCAACACGGACAAACGCCCCGCGGTGTCGATTGGAATGGAGAGGAAAGTCAGAGGCTGCGCTTTGAACAGCTTTGCAAAGTGATCGGTGACGTGAAAGGGTTTTCCTTGAATGACCTGGGATGTGGCTACGGCTCACTGTATGAGTTTCTCACACCGCGATATGAAGCCCAGAAATATTCGGGATTTGATATCTCGGAGGATATGGTTCGCGGCGCGAGGCAACGGCACAGAAATGCAAGCAATGTACGATTTGTCAACTCCGGCGAACCGGATGAGATCGCCGACTACGGCATCGCGAGCGGCATATTCAACGTCCGCCTTCAACGATGTGACAGCGAATGGCGCGAATATATTGAAGCGACGATACAAGTGCTCGATCGGACAAGCAGCATTGGATTTGCGTTCAACTGCCTGACCTCGTACTCCGATGCGGGCAAGATGCGAGACTATCTCTACTACGCCGACCCAATCGTACTTTTTGATCTTTGCAAACGCCGGTACTCACGCAACGTGGCTCTTCTCCACGACTACGGGCTCTACGAATTCACGATCCTGGTGAGGAAATCATGAAGAAAAGACTAGTTATATTCGGAACCGGCGATATAGCGCAAATCGCGCACGCTTACTTCTCCAACGATTCTAACTTTGAGGTGGTCGCCTTCACGGTCGATGGCGAATATCTAAAGGAATCGGAATTCTGCGGGTTGCCTACGGTGCCGTTCGAGGTCGTTACAGAAGCATACCCCCCCTCGGAGAATGCGATGTTTGTGGCGCTGAGCTATACCAAGCTGAACGCTGTACGACGACAGAAATACGAAGCGGCCAAAGCGCTCGGATACGGGCTTGCCAGTTACGTGAGTTCGAGGGCGAGCGTCTTGAATTGTGGTCGAATTGGTGAAAACTGCTTCATCTTTGAGGACAATACAATTCAGCCATTTGCGACCATTGGCGACAACGTTACGTTGTGGAGCGGCAACCATATTGGGCACCATTCCACGATTGGAAGTCATACTTTCATCGCATCACACGTCGTGATTTCGGGGGGCGTCAACATCGGAGAGCAGTGCTTTATTGGCGTGAACGCGACGTTCAGGGACCATATAACGGTTGGCAATAAATGCATAGTAGGTGCCGGCGCGCTGCTCCTCGGGGATGCGGAGCCGGAAGGCGTCTACATGGCCCAGGCCACGGAGCGGTCGCGCGTCCCAAGTTCGAAACTGAGAAAGATATAAAATACTGAGATGAAGTGGCAAAAACTCGGACGAATATTTTATGTTAATGGCCAAACAGATTGGATGCATACGCATTCCGCCGTGCCGTTTGCGGAGCATCTAACAGAAGATACTTTCAGAATATATTTCACGACTAGAGATAAAAAACGCCGCTCCCATGTGGGATTTGTCGATGTAGACTTCCGTAATCAACTAAAGATTCTCAATGTCTCCTCTGATCCAATCTTGATCCCAGGTTCTCTGGGTGAGTTTGATGACAGTGGCGCGATGGGTTGCTGGCTTACCCAAAAAGGCGATGCGCGTTATATGTACTATCAGGGCTGGAATCTTGGTGTCACCGTGCCCTTTCGAAACTCAATCGGGTTGGCTATCAGCCGAAATCATGAGAATTTTTCGAGATACTGCCCGGGTCCGATACTCGATAGGTCTATGCTGGAACCACATTTTACGGCAACGCCTTGTGTCATCCTGAGTGAAGACAAATGGCGGATGTGGTACCTGTCATGCACAGAGTGGACCGTAGAGAACCACATGCCAAAGCATCGATATCATATCAAGTATGCAGAATCTGACGATGGAATAAGTTGGCGCCGCGAAGGAATCGTGGCCATTAATTACGCCAACGATGAGGAGTACGCGATTTCGAGGCCGTCCGTAATGCAAGACTCTGATTGTTGGAGAATGTGGTATTCACACCGGGGCGAATTTTATCGAATTGGCTATGCAGAGTCTCACGATGGCGTAAAATGGCAACGCTTGGATAGCGAGGTCGGAATCGATATATCGCCATCTGGCTGGGACTCCGAAATGATTGAGTACCCGTTTGTATTTGACCACGCGGGTCGACGTTACATGCTATACAACGGCAACGACTATGGCAGGACGGGCTTTGGCTTGGCTGTATTATCGAATGAATAGTCGTCTAATCTCTGTCCCCCGCGGAGAGGTATTAAAGCAACTTCTTAGATATGTCCTTGTAGGTGTGGCAAACAATGCTGCGGGGTATTTCTTATATTTGCAAGTTACATATCTTGGCGTTGCTCCAAAACTATCAATGACTATTTTGTACGTTGCTGCTGCGATAGTAAGTTTTTTCGGGAACAAGAACCTTACATTCTCCCACAAAGGGGGAGTGAAGCGATCTGGGCTTCGTTATTGCGTAGCCCACTCGGCGGGCTATTTCGTTAACCTTGCTATCCTTTTTGTGTTCGTGGACGAGCTAGGGTTCCCACATCAAATTGTGCAGGCAGCAGCGGTGTTTGTTGTTGCTGCGCTCCTCTTTATTGCTTTTAAATTCTATGTGTTTCATGCACCCGATATGGGATCAACTGGAAAAAAGAAATGAAACAATGCATTGCTTGTGGTGATAAATACCATGTATCCGGAAGGACCTGTCCGAGTTGTGGCGTATCTCCAGCTGTTGTTGGTGGGTTCGACGCATACGCACCCGATTTCGCATATGATGGTGGAGGGTTTAGCGCCTCCTATTTTTCCGAGCTAGCTCGCCTTGAGGAAACTAACTTTTGGTTTCGTGCAAGGAACAAGATAATTTTGTGGGCCCTAGAAAGGTATGTGCCGAATTGTAAATCTTTGCTTGAGATTGGCTGCGGCACAGGCTTCGTGTTGACAGGGATAGCAAGTAAATTTCCAAGTATCGAGCTAACGGGAAGCGAAATTTTTGCCGAAGGACTCGAATTCGCTTCGAAGAGGCTTCCATCAGCCGATCTCATGCAAATGGATGCGCAACGGATACCTTTCGTCGATGAGTTTGATGTAGTGGGCGCCTTTGATGTGCTTGAACACATCAAAGAGGATAAAATTGTTCTTGGTCAGATTCACAAGGCTTTAAAGCCCAATGGCGTTGTGCTTCTCACTGTTCCACAGCACCAATGGCTTTGGAGCACCGTGGACGAATATGCGTTTCATGAGCGTCGTTATTCTGCCTTCGAGATCGAAGAAAAAGTGAGAGACGCAAACTTTCAGATCATCCGAAGTAGTTCTTTTGTGACCGCGCTTTTGCCAGCGATGGCAATTTCTCGGGTGTTTCAGAAGCATATTGCTAAAGAATTCGATCCGGCGGGTGAGTTAAAAATCAACCACTCCGTTAATTTCCTACTTGAGAAGATGATGATGATCGAACTGGCAGGCCTCAAGATAGGTATGAACTATCCGCTCGGAGGGTCCAGGCTCGTCATTGCGAGAAAGTCCTAAGGGATGATCTCTGTGAACCTTGATATTGCCGTGGTGAAAGATGAGAACAATGCGTGAAAGAATTCCCTTCAACTGGCCCCACATGACCGGCAAGGAGCTTTATTACATTGCTGAGGCACACCATAACGGTTCCCTGGCTGGAGACGGCCCCTTTACCAAGCGTTGTCAAGAATGGTTTGAAGCGAAAACCAGATGCAACAAGGCGCTGCTGACGCATTCGTGCACTGCCGCGCTCGAGATGGCTGCGCTGCTGCTCGACATCAATCCGGGCGATGAGATAATCATGCCATCTTACACATTTGTTTCTACGGCAAATGCGTTCGTCTTGCGCGGGGGCGTGCCCGTTTTTGTTGATGTTCGAGCGGACACGTTAAATATCGATGAGCAGCTAATTGAGGCAGCTATCACCCCGCGCAGTCGCGCGATCGTGGTAGTTCACTATGCAGGTGTCGCGTGCGACATGGACACGATAATGGAAGTCGCCCGACGCCACGGACTCAAGGTGGTAGAAGATGCGGCGCAGGGCGTCATGTCTACCTACAAGGACCGCGCTCTTGGCAGCATTGGTGATCTCGGTGCTTATAGTTTCCATGAAACAAAGAATGTCATATCCGGTGAAGGTGGTGCGCTTCTGGTCAACGACGCAGATTTTGTCCAGCGCGCTGAAATCATCCGAGAAAAGGGCACTGACCGCAGTCGCTTCTTTCGAGGCCAGGTCGACAAATACACGTGGCAGGAAGTCGGATCGTCATTTCTTCCGGGTGAGATAATTGCGGCCTTCCTCTGGGCACAGCTCGAAGAAGCAAAGGCAATCACCGAAGGGCGCTTGGCCAGTTGGGACTGGTATCACAGAGCGCTGGCCCCGTTGGAAGCCAAAGGCGCCTTGCGCCGTCCCATTGTGCCGCAAGATTGCGGGCATAACGCGCACATGTACTATGTACTCCTAGCTTCAGAAATTGAGCGGAATGCGGTTTTGAGTGAATTGAGCCAACACGATATTGGAGCTGTTTTCCACTATATCCCTTTGCACTCGGCACCTGCGGGCAGGCGATATGGGAGAGTGAGCGGTAGTATGGAAATCACCGATTCGTTGTCAAGCCGACTCGTTCGCCTGCCTCTCTGGGCAGGCCTGTCGGAGGATCGTCAGGCGCGAGTTGTCGACGTGCTGTCTAAAGCTTGTCGCGTCTAGATCGCCTCATACCCTGCGGCCCTGAAGTAGTTTCGACATTCTTCGACGGGGAACAGTGCACAGATGTCGCTTAGGGCATTTGATATTGCGTCGAAACTCCTTGCGGCTTTCTTTCGTAGGAGCGTCTTGAGTTTCGAGAAGGCCATTTCGATCGGATTCAGATCGGGCGAGTACGCAGGTAGAAAGAGCAGCCAGGCACCTTTTTGTCTGATGAGATTTTCGGCCTTTTCGCTTTTGTGGAAGCGAACATTGTCGGCAATCACGACGTCGCCCTTGGATAGAGTTGGGACGAGTTGCGTTTCGATCCAGGTCTCGAATATCTCG
>NZ_JDWI01000038.1:0-50133 GCF_012932765.1 Rhizobium sp. 57MFTsu3.2 | reverse complement strand
AAGAACCGAAATCTCTTCCGGTCCCGCAAGCTCCGCCGCCCACGTTTCTCTTTCTTCTCATCTTCAATTGTCAAATAACAGACCAGATACCCCGGTCGAATTTCCTCGCCTCAAACCAAAAAGTCCAAGGAACCAATCAGCAACTAAGCCAATCTTAAAAGAAACTTGAGAGCGAAGGACTTCGTCGCCAGCAGCGCCGCCGCCCTCGTTCAGTGAGGGGGCTTATAGATCCTACCCCTTTTCTAAGTCAACAGCGCCAGACAAAGTTTTTTGACATTTTTGTAACAGATTGATTCGATTGAGATATATTCTGGAAGCGCGGTTTCGGATTGCTTTTGGTGCGGAGGCGGCGACCCCTGCCTGTGCTGTTTCGGTCGCCACGACTTTGGGCTGTATCATTTGGGGCTGTTGGGCTCCGCCGCAGTCCGAATGTCGGCATGACTTGCACGCGATAGGGCAGCATCGGTAGTTTCGTTTTCGATCCGACACGTGGGGAATGACCGGCGCTTGTCCTGAATGGTGGGGGCCGGCACCATTCCCGCCAACGAAACGAAGACACCGACGTGACCCCTATGACTTCCTTGCCGGAGCTTCCGGTTTCGCATGTTCTTCCCGAAATCGGGGCAGCACTCGGTGCACAGGGGCGCGCAGTCCTTTCGGCGCCGCCGGGCGCCGGCAAGACGACGCTCGTACCGCTCTATCTGCTGAGGCAGGACTGGCGCGGCGACGGCAAGATCGTACTTCTCGAACCGCGGCGGCTGGCAGCACGCGCGGCCGCCAGCCGCATGGCCTCGCTGCTTGGCGAGACTGTGGGGGAAACGGTCGGCTATCGCATGCGGCTCGACACCAGGGTTTCCGCCAAGACCCGCATCGAGGTCGTGACCGAAGGCGTGTTCGCGCGCATGATCCTCGAGGATCCGGAACTCTCGGGTGTCTCGACCGTCATCTTCGACGAGTTTCATGAACGCTCGCTGGACGCCGACTTCGGCCTGGCGTTGGCGCTCGACGTACAATCCGCCTTGCGCGACGACCTGCGCCTGCTGGTGATGTCGGCGACGCTTGACGTTGCGCGCGTTGCTGCGCTTCTCGACCAGCCGCCTGTTATCGAAAGCATGGGGCGAAGCTATCCGATTGACGTCCGCTACAAGGATCGGCCGGGCGGCGAACGCATAGAGGATGCGATGACACGTGCGATCGTCGACGCCCATGCCAGTGAAAGCGGATCGATCCTCGCCTTCCTGCCCGGCCAGGCGGAGATCGCCCGCACGGCGGAGCGGCTCCAAGGACGCTTCGGGCCGGAGACACTGATTGCGCCCCTCTACGGCAACCTGACACAGAAAGAACAGGACGCGGCAATCCGACCGGCCGAAGGCGGGACGCGCAAGATCGTGCTCGCCACCTCGATTGCCGAGACATCGATCACCATCGACGGCGTACGGATCGTAATCGATGGCGGCTTGCAGCGGCTTCCGGTGTTCGAGGCCTCAACCGGCATCACACGGCTGGAAACGGTGCGCGTCTCTCGCGCCTCCGCCGACCAGCGTTCCGGGCGAGCCGGCCGAACCGAGCCCGGCATCGCCATCCGCCTCTGGCATCAGGGACAGACCGCGGCCTTGCCGGCTTTCACGCCGCCGCAGATTCTCTCCAGTGATCTCTCCGGTCTGGTCCTCGACCTTGCCCACTGGGGCGTTCAGGATGCCCGCGTGCTGTCCTTCGTCGACCAGCCGCCGGAGACGACGCTGGCGGAGGCGCGCGCGCTCCTGTTGCAACTCGGCGCGCTTGACAAGGACGGCGCACTCACCCCGCGCGGACGGATGATGCGTGACCTTGCGCTGCCGCCACGTTTGGCCGCCATGGTGATCTCAGCCGGCGAGACTGGGCAAGCGAGAGATGCGGCCGCCCTTGCCGTGCTGCTGACCGAACAGGCCCTCGGTGGTCCCGGTATTGACCTCGAGGAACGGATGCGACGCTTCCGGTCGGAACGAGGTGAGCGCGCGGAGGGCGCGCGCCAGCTGGCGGCTCGACTGGCCAAGGGTCTCGATGTCGCAAAGTCAACTGAACCGAGCCAGGCGGGACGCCTTCTGCTGCACGCCTTTCCCGACCGAATCGCGCTGCAACGCGGCGGCAGAGGCCGATTCCTGATGGCGAACGGGCGCGGTGCGGAGCTGCCGGAAACCGAGCGACTTGCCGGCACCCAGATGCTCGTCATCGCCGACTTGACCGGCCGGGCGGCGCAGGGGCGAATTCTGGCTGCAGCAGAGGTTTCGCGTGGCGAGATCGAGGAAGAGCTACCTGGCGCCATTTCCACCGACAATCAGGTCTTCTTCGACCGCCAGAGCCGGCAGGTCAGGGCCCGGCGCGCGACGCGGCTCGGCGCCATTGTCTTCGAGGAGACGCCACTGCCGCGTCCAACTGGCGAAGCCGTCAGCCGCGCGCTGGCGGTAGGCGTGCGCGAGCTGGGGCTGGAACTGCTGCCCTTTTCCAAGGAAGCCATGCAGCTGCGTGAACGCATCGGCTTTCTTCATCGCAACATCGGCGATCCTTGGCCTGATGTCAGCGACCAGGCACTGCTTGCGCGGCTGGACGAGTGGTTCGTTCCCTACCAGACGGATGCCCGCGGGATTTCCGACATTTCCTCGAATGCTCTTTCGAACGGGTTGATGGCGCTGATCCCGCACGAGCTGCAGCGGGATCTTTCCCGCCTCGCCCCGACGCATTTCGACGCGCCGACGGGACAGCGACATCCGATCCAGTACGACGGCGAGGAGCCGACTCTGACGATCCGCGTGCAGGAACTCTTCGGCCTCAAGCAGCACCCGGCAATTGGAGGCGGAAGGCTGCCGCTGCTTCTGGAACTGACGTCGCCCGCACACCGGCCGATCCAGACGACACGCGACCTGCCGGGCTTCTGGGCCGGATCGTGGAAGGACGTGCGCGCCGACATGCGCGGCCGCTATCCCAAGCACCCCTGGCCGGAACGGCCGGAGGACGCCCCGCCGACGACAAGGGCAAAACCGCGTGGTACATGAGCCCTAGCATGGCTCAAGGAATGTCAAATGGTCGATACTGTCGAAAGTTCGTCGGAAGAGGACAGGCACAACAGCAGGCGCCTGAGACTGCAGACGCTGGTGCGGCTGAGATGGCTTGCCGTCGGCGGCCAGGCCGTGACGGTGTTCATCGTTGCCTTCTGGCTGACGTTTCCGCTTCCGCTTATTGCCTGCGGGTTGCTGATCGCGGCGCTGGCGGCGGTCAACTTCTACCTGATGATCCGCTATCCGCCGACGCACCGGCTCTACCCAGGCGCCGCCTTCGCACTGCTCGGTTTCGATCTTCTGCAGCTTTGCGCACTGCTCTTCATCACCGGCGGCCTTGCTAATCCCTTCGCCGCGCTCGTCTGCGTTCCCGTGATCATTTCATTCGCATCGCAGCCGATCCGCTTCAGCACGGTGCTCATTTTCATTGCGATGGTCTGCATCACCATCCTTGCCTTTTCACCCTTTCCCTTGCCGTGGTTCGACGGGGTCGAGATCAATGTGCACACGGTGATGCAGTTCGGCGTCTGGTGCTCGATCGCATCGACCATGGCCTTCGCCGCCTTCTATGCATACCGGGTCTCAATGGAGGCGAGCCAGCTCGCCGACGCGCTGGCGGCAACCGAACTCGTGCTGCAGCGGGAGAAACACCTTTCGCAGCTGGACGGTCTTGCCGCAGCAGCGGCACACGAACTCGGAACGCCGCTTGCCACCATCAGCGTGGTTGCCAAGGAAATGGAACGGGAACTGAAGGATGACGATCGCTTTCGCGAGGACGTGCAACTCCTGCGCAGCCAGAGCGAGCGCTGCCGCGACATCCTGCGGCGGCTGGCGACGCTCTCGGCAGAGGGCGAGGCCCATCTTCGGCGGCTGCCGCTCTCATCCATGATGGAAGAGATCGTGGCGCCGCACAGGGAGTTCGGGATCAAACTCGAGCTCATCGAGAAGAGCCCGCGCAAGGGCGAGCCTATCACCGACCGCAATGCCGGCATCATGTACGGGCTCGGCAATCTCATCGAGAACGCCGTCGACTACGCGCGCGACAAGGTAACGGTCACGGTCGAACACGATCTGAGAAAGGTCCGCATCACCATCGAGGACGATGGAGAGGGCTATTCTTCCGATATCCTGACCCGGATCGGCGAGCCCTACGTCACGAAGCGGCAACGGGAGGACCGGGCCGGTGGGCTGGGACTTGGCCTCTTTATCGCCAAGACGCTCCTGGAACGATCCGGCGCGTCGTTGGTCTTCGAGAACCGCATGCCGGAAGCCGCCGGAGCGCGTGTCCGTGTCGAATGGCCGCGCATGCTGATCGATGCGAATTCGACAAAATGACGCTATGGGCATAATGAAAAAGCTGAATAATTGACTTATATCAGGCGGGGCAGCCGCCGGGATTGATAGATATGAACGAGCTTGACCACGAATCCTCCCTCGCCAATGCGGATCATATCGGTCCGGACGCCAGCTTGCTGATCGTTGACGATGACGGTCCCTTCCTGCGCCGTCTGGCGCGCGCGATGGAGACACGCGGCTTCACGGTCGAGACAGCTGAGTCAGTCGCCGAGGGTGTTGCCAAGTCCAAGAGCCATCCACCGAAATATGCCGTCGTGGACCTGCGGCTTGGTGATGGCAACGGTCTGGACGTAATCGAGGCAATCCGCCAGCGCCGCGACGATACCCGGATCATCGTTCTGACCGGCTACGGCAATATTGCAACAGCCGTTACCGCTGTGAAGCTCGGCGCGGTCGATTACCTGGCAAAGCCCGCCGATGCGGACGACGTCTATGCCGCCCTGACGCAGCGGGCGGGCGAGAAAGCAGAGCTACCGGAAAACCCGATGTCAGCCGACCGTGTGCGTTGGGAGCATATCCAGCGGGTCTATGAAATGTGCGAGCGCAATGTTTCGGAGACCGCGCGGCGGCTCAATATGCATCGCCGCACGCTGCAGCGGATCCTCGCCAAGCGCGCGCCGAAATAACCCTAAATATCGTCGACCTCAAACGGCTTGCCGTTTGCCCATTCGGCCATCAGCAGGCGCTGGGCGGCTACGCGGGAGAAATTGAGCGTCACAGATTTACGCGTCGCTGGCGCAAGGCGATGTTCGGGCGCCTCGCGGATCATATGCGCGCCGTAGCCATCCGATAAAAACAACCCGCAGCCCTCGGGGAAAATCTCAAGCGGAACATCCTTGTGCGTGGCGAAAAACAGCCGATCACAATGCAGGCGATAGTCCGGCCACTTGCGGTCGACGCGAAAGTCCTCGATCGAGGTCTTGATCTCGATGATCCAGATTTCGCCCTTCTCCGAAATGGTGATCAGATCCGCCCGGCGTCCGCTCGCAAGCGACAGCTCCGGCAACACGGCGTGACGCATCTCATGAAGTAAAATCTGAGTCCCGCGCCGCACGAGCATAGCTCTGTCCGACTGCCGGCCGTCTATTAACGGATTGTTATTGTAAACACTCAAAATCGTCATGGATAACCGTAGGTCTGGCGCGCGCGTTGTTGCAAAAAAACCATGCGCTTCTAATTTGCCGCTGCGTATTGATTTTGCCGCACTGCAACAGCTTGCAAAGGCAAAGTTAATCGAAAATAAACCATAATCAAAGATGGTTCAAAAGACCGTTTCCTCTTGCCCATTTCCTAAGAGACATCCATGCGTATCCGCAATGCATTTCCTGTATTCGGCCTGATGGCGACGCTCGCTCTGGCCGGTTGCTCTTCGACTACCGAGAGCGCCTCCGTTGAAGACAAGGCCGTGCCGGGCCCGACCGTCCAGACCGCGCAGATCTTCGACGACGCCTATGGCGTGACGACGGATGCCGGATATTCGCTGCCGGCGATCCCGATCCAAAAGGTCAAGCCGCAGTTCCGCCGCCAGATCGTCTCTTACGAAACCACCGAGCGTCCGGGCACGATCATCGTCAACACCCGCGAGCGCTTCCTCTATTACATCCTGCCCGGCGGCAAGGCGATGCGCTACGGCATCGGTGTCGGCAAGCAGGGCTTCGCCTGGGCAGGCACGGCCTATGTCGCATGGAAGCAGGAATGGCCGACCTGGCATCCGCCGAAGGAAATGGCCGAGCGCAAGCCGGAAGTTGCCAAGTATGTCGAAGATGGCATGGGCCCTGGCCTCAGCAACCCGCTCGGCGCGCGCGCCATGTATCTCTTCAACGAAAAGGGTCAGGACACCCTCTTCCGCCTGCACGGCACGCCGGAATGGGCTTCGATCGGCACCGCGGCCTCCTCGGGCTGCATTCGTCTGATGAACCAGGACGTTATCGACCTCTACAGCCGCGTACGTCCGGGCAAGACGACTTCGAAGGTCATCGTTATCCAGTAAGCTGTTGCCGAAATGGGGTATTAGAAAGGCCGCCGGAACATTCTTTCGGCGGCCTTTTCTACTGATTTGTTCTTAAGCCTGCTTGCCCTTCAGTTCGAGGCGGCGGCGATGGAGGACAGGCTCGGTATAGCCGTTCGGCTGTGCCCTGCCCTTCAAGACAAGATCGAGTGCCGCCTGGAAGGCGATCGAACCGTCGAAATCGGTTGCCATTGGCACGTAGGCGGGATCGGATGCATTCTGCTGGTCGACGACTGCGGCCATGCGCTTCATCGTCTCGGCAATCTGCGCTTCGGTCGTGACCTTATGATGCAGCCAATTGGCCATATGCTGGGCGGAGATTCGCAGCGTCGCGCGGTCTTCCATAAGGCCGATATTGTTGATGTCGGGCACCTTGGAGCAGCCGACGCCCTGATCGACCCAGCGGACAACGTAACCGAGAATGCCCTGGGCATTGTTGTCGAGTTCGCGCTGGATTTCCTCCGGCGTCCAATTCGGACGAACCGCTACGGGGACAGAAAGAATATCGGAGAGCTTGGCGCGCGCACGGTCCTTCAGACCCTGTTGAACGCGAGCGACGTTGATGCGGTGATAATGGGTCGCGTGCAGCGTCGCAGCGGTTGGGGACGGAACCCAGGCAGTATTGGCGCCGGCTTTCGGGTGCGCGATTTTCTGCTCCAGCATCGCCGCCATCAGATCCGGCATGGCCCACATCCCCTTGCCGATCTGCGCATGGCCGGAAAGACCGCATTCAAGGCCGATGTCGACGTTCCAGTTCTCGTAGGCGCCGATCCAGGCAGCCTGTTTCATATCGCCCTTGCGGATCATCGGCCCGGCTTCCATCGAGGTATGGATTTCATCGCCGGTGCGGTCCAGGAAACCGGTGTTAATGAAGACGACGCGTTCGCGGGCGGCGCGGATGCACTCCTTGAGATTGACGGTAGTGCGCCGCTCCTCGTCCATAATGCCCATCTTGATGGTATTGCGCGCCATGCCGAGGGCATCCTCGACGCGCGAAAAGATCTCGGCAGCGAAGGCGACTTCCTCGGGTCCATGCATCTTTGGCTTGACGACATAGACCGAACCGGCGCGGGAATTCTTGCGCCGGCCATTGGGGCCGACGTCGTAGAGCGCAATCATGCCGGTGATCATGGCGTCCATGATCCCTTCCGGCACTTCGTTGCCGTCACGATCGAGGATGGCGGGATTCGTCATGAGATGGCCGACGTTGCGCACGAGCATCAGCGACCGGCGATGCACTTCGAAGGGCGTACCGGTCGGGCCGCTGTACTCCAAATCGGGATTGAGCTTGCGGATGAAGCTCGAGCCACCCTTGGACACCTCCTCCTGCAGGTCGCCCTTCATGAGGCCGAGCCAATTGCGATAGACGACGACCTTGTCTTCGGCGTCAACTGCTGCAACCGAGTCCTCGCAGTCCATGATCGTCGTAATCGCCGATTCCAGCCAGACGTCGGAGATGTGCGCCGGATCGCTCTTGCCGATCGCGGTCGAGGCGTCGATGACGATGTCGATATGGATGCCGTTGTTCTTTAACAGGATCTGCGTCGGCGCCGCGGCATCGCCCAGATAGCCGGCAAAATGCGCCGCATCGGTCAGCGAAACATGCTCGCCGTCGGTCGAAGTGATGACGAGTGCACCATCCCTGACAGCAAAGGTCGCGACATCCTTCCAGTTCCAGCTGTCGAGCGGAGCAGCGGTATCGAGGAAATTGCGAACCCAGCCGATGACCTTCTCGCCGCGCTGCGGATTGTAGCTCTTGCCCTTTTCGGCGCCATCGCTCTCGGGAATCGCATCGGTCCCGTAAAGCGCATCGTAGAGCGAGCCCCAGCGCGCGTTGGCGGCGTTCAGCGCATAGCGCGCATTCATGACGGGAACGACGAGCTGCGGACCGGCGATCGAGGCGATCTCGGGATCAACGTTGGCGGTCGATACCTGAAAATCGGAGCCTTCCGGCAGGATATAGCCGATATCCCGCAGAAACGCCTGGTACGCTTCCATGTCGGTCGGCGCGCCATGCTGACGGTACCAATCATCGATTCGAAGCTGAAGTGCATCGCGCTTGGTAAGCAGTTCGCGGTTGCGCGGAGCCAGATCGTGAACGATGGCCGAGAAATCTGCAAAGAACTTGTCGGCATCGATCTGCAGGCCGGGCAACGCCTCCTTCACCAGGAACTCATGAAGGACGGCTTCAACAGCAAGACCGTTTTTATCGATGCGGCTCATTCAATGTCTCCCAAGACCACGGCAGCTTTTTCATGCTGCCACTTTGCGCGGCTTTCATTCATAGTCAATTATGCAATAATTCGAAAGATTTATGCCGCTACGGACAAAGACCGCGGCGTGACGCGCATCGGCAGGCCGTTTTGCGGCTGCGTCGTCAGTTTCTGAACCGGCCATGGCCTTGTCTTGTCCGTCATATCGAAGCGGAACCGGTGCATCAGCACGGCCAGAGCGATAACAGCCTCCTGCAGGGCAAAGGTCGCGCCGATGCAGACCCGCGGACCCGCGCCGAACGGGAGGAACTGGAAACGCCCGATCTTGGCGCGATTATCCGGCAGGAACCGTTCCGGGATATAGGCGCGTGGCTTGTCCCAATAGAGCTCGTGACGATGGAGCGTCCACGGCATGATGAGAACGGTGACTCCGGCCTCGATCTCGACCGTTTCGCCTTTCGCATCGGTCCAGCGATCGGCGGCGATGGCGGCGCGATTGATCGACGGCGCCGGCGGATAGAGCCGCAGCGCCTCCTCGAAGGCGGCACGCGTGTAAGGCATCAGATCGAGCCATTTTACCGGCTCGACATCCTGGGCCAGCACGCGATCGATCTCCTCCTCCATCGCCTCGCGGATGTGCGGCGTGTTGGCGACGCAATAGAGCGTCCAGGCGAGCGCCCGCGCCGTCGTTTCGTGGCCCGCGCCGATGAAGGTGAGAATATTGTCTTCGATCTCGTCGTTCGTCAGCCCGCCGGTTGCAGCCTGATCAAGGAGCAAGGTCAGAAAGTCGTCCGGCGCGGAGGCTCGATCGGCTTGCATACGCGCGAGCCGGGCATCCATGGTCTGGCGCACGATGTTTCGGAACTTGTCCAGCACCTTTTGACCGCCGATGCGGGTGACGCGCGGAACCCATGAGGGCGCGCGCAGGAGATCCATCGGGTCGACGCGCCCCATGCGGTGGAGGAGTGCGTTTACGTCGTCGGCAAAGCTATCGGAGGAGGTGACGATCTCGCCTGAGAACAGCGTATCGGCGAGCATGGCGAAGGTCAGTTCCGTCATGTCGGCGGCAATCTCGAAGACCTTGCCGTCTCTGCCAGCGGATTCGTATTTTATCGCGTAGTCCTCGGACTGGCGAAGCATCTGCCCGGCGAAGCCGTTTGCGTGGCGCGGCGTGAAGACCGGTGATACCGCCTTGCGGGATCGCTTCCAAACCTCTCCTTCCGCCGTCAGCAGGCCGTCACGCAGGATCGGGCGCAAGATGAGTTGGCGAATATCCGACATGCGGTAGTTCGTGGCATTGTCGACGAGAACATGGCGGATCAAACCGGGATCATTGACGATCAGGGTTCTTTCCCGAAAGAACCGTGTCTGGATCCACGGCAGCGTGTAGGAAGGCTCGCCCCAGAGCTCCAGCGGATTGCGCAGGATGGTGCGGATGATCTCAAGGCGGCTCGGTGGCACCGTGCGGGGCAACGGTGCCGGCGGTTCAAAGGGATCCGGACGCATGTCCATGAGAATTCAGCCTTTCGCGGAAGATTCTAAACTCTTCCCGGCAAGGCGGAAGCTAGAGCAGGCGCTCCAACTCGTCCAGCTTGTCGTTGACCAACCAGCCGTAATAGTTTTCCTCCGGCCAGACGGTTTCGCCTGAAGCGCGGTTCTTGGCCGCCAGGGCCGCCGCGCGCTGGCGCGAATTGCCGACATTATAGAGGGTGGCGGTCAGGCCCGGATTCTTGGAAATGTCCATGTCGGCGATCTGTTTGTAATCGTCGATCGAGCGGCGGATGGAGGCAGCGACGAAGGCAAGCGAGATATCGGGCTCCATGATTGCCTTGTAGACGGCACCGGCGTCCCTCTCGTTCACCTTTTCATAACCTGAGACCTTGGAGACGAGATCCGAGAGCATCAGCGCGGTCAGCGGGTTGATCTGGCCGAGGCCGAAGGTCTGACCAGCGTAGAAGGGCTGAAAGAAGACGGCACTGAAGCGGTTGTTCGGGTAGCTCTTGCCACCGACCGTCTTGCCTCGGAAGTCCCTTTCCCAGACGTCCTCACGGCAGCTCCACAACGTGTAGGAATCGCCCTTGCCGCTACATTCAGCAAACTCCGGCCGCTTGACGAAATCGTCCACGTCCTCGCCATCATAGGCGAAACGGAAACTCTGGCCGGCATAGGAAGCGGCCTTCACGTAATAGGATTGCAGGCGGTCATAGGCGTCGACATTGTAGGTATGCTCGCCGACGATCGCACCGACCACGTGGATCGGGTCGATGCCATAAGCGGCCGAAACTTTCTTGATCTTGCCCATCAGTTCGTGATCCGTGGCCAAGAGGTCACGGACCTTCTCGTATTTCCGATCGAACGAGCTCTTCGTGCCTTTGGTGCGACGAACCGAGGCGTCCGGAACATCCGGTTGCTCGGCATGACGATTACCTGACGGCACCACCTGCATGGCAAAAGCAGGCACCGAGGTCAGCACCGCAGCAACAATCAGGAGGCTTGTCATAAGGCGTCGCACGATCAGCATTCCCATCATTTTGGCATTGTCGCGAAGCGCGCTGACTGGACCACAATCTTGGCCGAATAATGCTGGCGCCGATAACGAGACGGGCCCTTCACTAAAAAGTAAAGGGCCCGCTGTCGAGAGTCCAAGCTGTCAAAATCGCGGCGTCACATCAGTAAGGACCGGACCCGATGCTTGTTCATCACAGAATGAACCGGGACAGATCTGTGTTCTGCGCCAGGTCACCGACGTGCTCTCGGACGTAGTCGGCGTCAATCGTCACGGTCGAGCCGCCGCGATCCGGAGCATTGAACGAGATTTCGTCCAGAACGCGCTCCATGACGGTCTGAAGGCGACGGGCGCCGATGTTTTCGACAGACGAATTCAAGTGGACGGCCACATCAGCCAGGGCATCAATGCCATTGTCAGTGAATTCGAGGGTGAGGCCTTCCGTTTCCATCAGCGCCTTGTACTGCCTGATAAGACTCGCCTCGGTTTCCGTCAGGATACGGCGGAAGTCTTCCTTTGTGAGCGCGCGCAGTTCGACGCGGATCGGCAGACGACCCTGCAATTCCGGCAACAGATCGGACGGCTTGGAGACATGGAATGCGCCGGAGGCGATGAAAAGGACGTGGTCCGTCTTCACCGGCCCGTACTTCGTCGACACCGTCGTTCCTTCGACCAGGGGAAGCAGGTCGCGCTGCACGCCTTCGCGCGAAACGCCGGCACCCATGCCGCCGTCGCGAGCGGCGATCTTGTCGATCTCGTCGAGGAAGACGATGCCGTCATTCTCGACCGCACGAACCGCCTCGCGCTGGATAACTTCGTTGTCGATCAGCTTGTCGGACTCGTCGCGGATCAGATCCGTGTAGGATGCCTTGACCGTCGTGCGGACCTTCTTGGTGCGGCCACCCATCGCCTTCCCGAACATTTCGGAGAGGTTGAGCACGCCGATATTTGCGCCCGGCATGCCGGGAATGTCGAAGCCACCCATGCCGGTACCGGTGTCGGCGATCTCGATATCGATCTCCTTGTCATCAAGTTCACCGTTGCGCAGCTTCTTGCGGAAGCTGTCACGGGTCGCCGGCGAGGCCGTGGCGCCGACGAGCGCATCGAGAACGCGTTCCTCGGCGCTCATATGCGCCTTTGCCTGCACTTCGCTCCGCTTCTTCTCGCGTGCGAGCCCGATGCCAACCTCGACGAGATCGCGGATGATCTGCTCCACGTCGCGTCCGACGTAACCGACTTCGGTGAACTTGGTCGCTTCAACCTTGATGAAGGGCGCGCCCGCCAGCTTGGCGAGACGGCGAGAGATTTCCGTCTTGCCGACACCGGTCGGGCCGATCATCAGGATGTTCTTTGGCATCACTTCGTCGCGTAGATCCGGATCGAGCTGGTGGCGACGCCAACGGTTGCGCAGCGCGATTGCCACCGCGCGCTTGGCCTCATGCTGGCCGATGATGTAGCGGTCAAGTTCGGAAACGATCTCGCGGGGGGAAAATGTGGTCATATCGAATATCCCATCGGGGCGTGAATCTTTGAAACCGGGTCAAGCTTCGGCGTCGAGCGTTTCCACCACCACATTATGGTTCGTGTAGACGCAAATATCGGCGGCAATATCGAGGGCGCGACGCGCGACCTCTTCGGCGGATTTGTCTGTGTCCATCAGGGCGCGGGCCGCAGCGAGCGCATAATTGCCACCCGAACCGATCGCCATGGCCCCGTGCTCCGGCTCGAGAACATCGCCGTTGCCTGTTATCGCCAGCGTCACCTGCTTGTCAGCGACGAGCATCATGGCTTCGAGGTTGCGGAGATACTTGTCCGTGCGCCAATCCTTGGCAAGCTCGACGGCGGCGCGCATCAGCTGCCCCGGATATTGCTCGAGCTTCTTTTCGAGGCGTTCGAGGAGCGTGAACGCATCCGCAGTGGCGCCTGCGAAACCGGCAATAACCTCGCCCTTGCCGATGCGCCGCACCTTGCGGGCGTTGCCCTTCATCACGGTCTGGCCGAGGCTTACCTGACCATCGCCGGCCATGATGACCTTACCGCCCTTTCGAACTGTAATAATCGTTGTCATCTATTCACCTTTGCCCGTCTGCCGGGCTTGTTGTGTCGGGCCGAACGCCGGCCCTGTCGAGCCCTATGTAAGTGCGTGAATGCCGATTGCAAATGGCGTCTTTTTCTGCTGCCGCGGTTCTGGATATTTCGCGGCACGCCTGATAAGGAACGCCCGTATTTCCCGATGGAGCAGCCTTATGGCCGAGACCGCAGCAAGCCGCACGGGTACCGTGTCCCGCAAGACGAACGAGACTTCGGTTTCCGTTTCCGTCAATCTCGACGGCACCGGAAAGTCGAAAATTTCGACTGGCGTCGGCTTCTTCGACCATATGCTCGACCAGCTGTCACGACATTCGCTGATCAACATGGAAATCGAGACCAAGGGCGATCTCCATATCGACGACCACCATACAGTGGAAGACACCGGTATCGCGATCGGCCAGGCGATTGCCAAGGCACTCGGCGACCGCCGCGGCATCACGCGCTATGCATCGATCGACCTCGCCATGGACGAGACGATGACGAAGGCAGCCGTCGACCTCTCCGGTCGCCCCTTCCTTGTCTGGAACGTCACCTTCAGTGCGCCGAAGATCGGCACGTTCGACACCGAACTCGTTCGCGAATTCTTCCAGGCGCTTGCCCAGAACGCCGGCATCACCTTGCATATTCTCAACCATTATGGTGCCAACAACCACCATATTGCAGAGACGTGCTTCAAGGCCGTTGCCCGCGCGCTGCGTACGGCGACAGAGATCGATCCGAGACAGGCGGGCCGTGTTCCCTCGACGAAGGGCACGCTCGTCTGAGCCCCCTGAGGGAGCTTGACGACATGACTTCCAGCTATCTGGTTCTGACTGCGCCTAGCGGAACAGACTCCAACCACGAGAAGACGCGCTTCATTCGCGACGGTTTTACCGTGCTCGGGTTTCTCTTCCCCTGGATATGGCTGGCCTTCCACCAGCTGTGGCTCTACGCCATCGCGGCATTTCTCCTGCAAAGCCTTGGCGGTGCGCTGGCAGACCGCGCAGACCTCTGGCCCGTCGGCGTTGCGATCACCTTCGGCACCAGTCTGCTGGTGGCGCTCGAGGGCCAGAATCTTCGCATCCGCAATCTGGTTGCGAAGGGCTGGGCTGAGGCCGACCTCGTTTCCGCCGACTCGCTGCAGACCGCAGAAGAAATCTACTTTTTGAATGTCCAGACCGACGCCGACGACAGCCGCCCGGCGCCGTCGCCGCAATGGGATCCCGCAGCCCATGCCCCGCGACACGGCAACGCCACCTCGCTCGGTCTCTTTGGTTTTGATGGAGGACGCTGAATGCGCGTCGCAATTATAGACTACGGTTCCGGCAACCTGCGTTCGGCGACGAAGGCCTTCGAACGGGCCGCACGGGAAGTCGGCATCGATGCCGTGATCGATCTGACCGACAAGGCCGAGGTTGTAGCCGCCGCCGATCGCGTGGTGCTGCCGGGTGTTGGCGCCTATGCCGACTGCCGACGCGGCCTCGATGCCGTTTCCGGCATGTCGGACGCTCTGATCGATGTGGTTGAGAAGAAGGCCCGGCCCTTCCTTGGTATTTGCGTCGGCATGCAGCTTATGTCATCGCGCGGTCTCGAGAAGACCGTCACGGATGGCTTTGGCTGGATACCCGGCGATGTCGTCGAAATGACGCCAGGTGATGCCAATCTGAAGATTCCACAGATCGGCTGGAATACGCTGGATCTGAAATCCCCCCACCCGTTGTTCGACGGCATTCCGACGGGGCCGAACGGGCTGCATGCCTATTTTGTGCATTCCTACCATCTGGCGGCGAAAAACCCCGCCGACGTGCTCGCGACGGCCGATTACGGCGGCCCGATCACCGCCTTCGTCGGTCGCGACAACATGGCCGGAGCCCAGTTCCATCCCGAAAAGAGCCAGAATCTCGGCCTCGCCCTGATTGCCAATTTCCTGCGCTGGAAGCCTTGAGCTCGCGCATTGCAAGGACTGACAGAATGATCCTATTTCCCGCAATCGACCTCAAGGATGGGCAGTGCGTTCGCCTCAAGCTTGGCGATATGGACCAGGCAACCGTCTACAATCCCGATCCCGGAGCCCAGGCGAAGGCCTTTGAAGACCAGGGATTCGAATGGCTGCATGTCGTTGACTTGAATGGCGCCTTTGCTGGCGAAAGCGTCAACGGCGCTGCTGTCGACGCGATCCTGAAGGCAACGAAGAACCCCGTTCAGCTTGGTGGCGGCATCCGTACACTCGACCATATCGAGAATTGGCTGTCGCGCGGCCTTGCCCGCGTCATTCTCGGAACGATCGCCGTGCGCGATCCTGCGCTCGTGATTGAAGCCTGCAAGAAGTTTCCCGGCCGTGTTGCTGTCGGAATCGATGCCAAGGGCGGCAAAGTCGCAGTCGAAGGTTGGGCCGAGGCCTCCGAGCTCGGCGTCATCGAGCTCGCGAAGAAGTTCGAGGGCGCCGGCGTTGCCGCGATCATCTACACCGACATCGACCGCGACGGCATCCTTGCCGGCATCAACTGGTCGTCGACGCTCGAGCTTGCCGAAGCCGTATCGATCCCCGTCATCGCGTCCGGCGGCCTTGCTTCGATCGAGGACGTGAAGCGGATGCTCGAGCTTGACGCACGCAAGCTCGAGGGTGCGATTTCCGGCCGCGCGCTCTATGATGGACGCATCGACCCGAAAGAAGCGCTGGCGCTGATTTCAGCCGCACGCGCAAAGGAGACTGCGCAATGACCCTCAAGGCTCGCGTCATTCCCTGCCTCGACGTCAAGGACGGCCGCGTCGTCAAGGGTGTCAACTTCGTCAATCTGGTAGATGCCGGAGACCCGGTCGAGGCCGCCAAGGCCTACGATGCCGCCGGCGCCGACGAACTTTGCTTTCTCGACATTACCGCTTCCTCGGACAATCGCGAGACGATCTTCGATGTCGTCGCTCGCACCGCCGAGCAATGCTTCATGCCTGTCACCGTCGGCGGCGGCGTTCGCACCATCGCTGACATTCGCAAGCTGCTGCTTTGTGGCGCGGACAAGATCTCTATCAACTCGGCCGCCGTCAACAATCCGGATTTCGTTGCGGAGGCCGCCGACAAGTTCGGCGACCAGTGCATCGTCGTCTCGATCGACGCCAAGCGGCGGACAGTGCCTGTCCAAGGCGATGTCAGCGCCTGGGAGATCTATACGCATGGTGGCCGCAATGCGACCGGCATCGATGCCGTGGATTTCGCTCGGAAAATGGTCGAGCGTGGCGCCGGCGAGCTGCTTGTTACCTCAATGGACCGGGACGGGACGAAGGTCGGCTACGATCTCGAACTGACGCGTGCCATAGCGGATTCGGTTCGGGTGCCGGTGATAGCTTCGGGCGGCGTCGGCGACCTCGATGATCTCGTGGCCGGGGTCAAGCAAGGACATGCCAATGCCGTTCTGGCTGCTTCGATCTTCCACTTTGGTACCTATTCCGTCGGGGAAGCGAAGCGCTATATGTCGTCGTGCGGCATCGACATGCGTCTGGACTGAGTGGAAAGCGGAATCATGAGCGAATTTACCCTCGCCGACCTGGAAAAGATCGTCGATGCGCGATCGAAGGCCTCTCCGGAAGAATCCTGGACGGCAAAGCTCGTTTCTGCCGGTCAGCCAAAAGCGGCCAAGAAACTCGGCGAAGAGGCGATCGAGACCGTGATGGCAGCGATCGCCGATGACCGCGAAAACCTTACCTATGAAGCCGCCGACCTGCTCTATCACCTATTGGTCGTATTGAAGGTCGCAGGCATTCCGTTGCAAAGTGTCATGGCGGAGCTTGAGCGCCGTACCGCTCAATCCGGCCTGAAAGAAAAGGCGAGCCGGCAAAGTTCATGAGTATCGCAAGACAGCTCATCGGAGCGCCCGAAACGCTCGATCATTTTCAGGCGAATGCCTATTCGCCCTATCACTTCTTTTCTTCCGAGGAATGGGCGCGCTTCCGGGCGGATACGCCGCTCACCCTGAAGGGGGACGAGGTCAAGCGGCTGCGCTCCATGGGCGACCCGATCGACCTCGATGAAGTGCGGCGCATCTATCTGTCGCTGTCGCGCCTTCTGTCGGCGCATGTGGAATCCTCGCAGCTGCTGTTCGAGCAGCGCAATCGCTTCCTCAGCCTCTCCAACGTCGCGAAGACTCCCTTCGTGATCGGCATCGCCGGCTCCGTGGCTGTCGGCAAATCGACGACCGCCCGTATCCTGAAGGAACTGCTGTCGCGCTGGCCGTCCAGTCCAAAGGTGGATCTTGTCACCACGGACGGCTTCCTGCACCCGAATGCCGTGCTGCAGCGTGAAAACCTGATGCAGCGCAAGGGTTTTCCCGAGAGCTACGACACCGGCGCGATCCTGCGTTTCCTGGCCGCGATCAAGGCTGGGCAGCCGAACGTCAAGGCACCGTCCTATTCGCATCTTGTCTATGACGTGCTGCCGAACGAGTACAAGATCGTCGATCGGCCGGATATTCTGATCTTCGAGGGCATCAACGTGCTGCAGTCGCGCGACCTGCCGGCTGGCGGCAAGATCGTTCCGATGGTTTCCGACTTCTTCGACTTCTCGATCTACATCGATGCGGATGAAAGCCGGATTCACGACTGGTATGTGACGCGTTTCCTGCGGCTGCGCGAAACGGCGTTTCGCGATCCCCACTCCTTCTTCCACCGCTATGCCTCGATCAGCGAGGAGGAAGCGCTGACGATTGCCGAAGGCCTCTGGGAAAACATCAACCTGAAGAACCTGCGGGAAAACATCCTCCCGACGCGCCCGCGTGCCGACCTTATCCTGCGCAAGGGCAACAATCACCTGATAGAACAGGTCGCATTGAGGAAGCTCTAGGCCGTTACCCGGCGAAGCGTCAGATTGATCCGGCCGCCACTCTTCAGCAAGGTCGACGTCGATGGATAGATCCTGTCGACGCCATGGAAGCAAAGGCGCCCTTCCGCACCCAAGATCACGACATCGCCGCTTGAGAGCTTGAAGGAAAGCGTGCGGTCGTCGCGCGCGAGGCCACCGACGCGAAACAGGCAGCTATTGCCGAGCGAGATC
Source organism: Rhizobium sp. 57MFTsu3.2 (assembly GCF_012932765.1). NCBI lineage: Bacteria > Pseudomonadati > Pseudomonadota > Alphaproteobacteria > Hyphomicrobiales > Rhizobiaceae > Rhizobium > Rhizobium sp. 57MFTsu3.2. Next base: position 31,907 of record NZ_JDWI01000038.1, on the reverse strand, counting down.
GACACAACAGGCGCTGCAAGGTCCTGTTCATCCTTGTCCTGATGCAGTCCCATGCGGGCCTCGTCGGAGTAGAAGTTGACGAGGCAGGCCTGTGGCGGCTTGTCATAGCCAGAGACGTCGCTCCAGATCTCGATCAATTCCACAGGCATGTCCGGCCAGGGCTTGCCCGTAACGGGGTGGGTCGGCTGATAGCGATAGCCGCGCTCCTTGTCGGTTACCCAACCGAGCGGTCCGCAATTCGTCATGCGCACTGACATCGGCTTGCCGGTGCCAGGCATGACGGGCACGAAGAGCGGCGCACCCGCCACGATCGACCTGACAATATCCACCAAAGCCTGCTGTCGCGGCCGGTCCAGATAAACAGGACGATGACTGACGCCGTTCGGAAGCTTCAGCATATCAATCTCCGAGCGGTCGCCCGCGCATCTTCTTCACCTCCGCACGGCCCGATTTCTCCTTCAGCCGGCGCTCGACCGACCCCTTTGTCGGCTTGGTTTTCTTGCGCGGTGGCGGTGGCGGTTTTGCCGCCTCGAGAATCAGTTCCTTCAGCCGCTCGCGCGCGTCTTCGCGGTTGCGATCCTGGCTGCGAAAGCGGCTTGCCTCGATCATCAACACGCCCTCTTTCGAGAGGCGCTTCCCGGCCAGTTTCACGGCATTCGCTTTCACCCGCTCCGTCAAGGACGGTGAGTTTGGGATGTTGAAGAAGAGCTGGACTGCTGTCGAGACCTTGTTGACGTTCTGCCCGCCGGGGCCGCCCGCCAGAACGAACTGCTCGGTCAACTCCCACCCGGCGATGATAATTCGATCGTTGATGTAAAGCGGTTCGCTGGCCATACATTTTCTATCTCACATCGGCCGGCCCTTGGGAACAGACAAAGAAACCCGGCGGAGACCGCCGGGTTTCACGTGAATCATCAATGTTTTGGCGCATCATTCAGCGGCGGCGCGAAACCCCGGAGCCGCATCGCGCACCCCGCCATCCACGTGGCCTTCGAACTTCGCGAAGTTCTCGATGAACATCGTCACGAGCTTGCTAGCCTGCGCATCATAGGCGACCGGATCCTGCCACGTAGAACGTGGATCGAGGATGGCCGTGTCAACGCCCGGCACCACAACGGGAACAGCAAAGCCGAAGTTCGGGTCGACGCGGCTGTCTGCCTTGCCGAGCTCACCCGAGAGTGCTGCGGCCAGCAGCGTGCGGGTCGCCTTGATCGGCATCCGCTTGCCGGTGCCGTAAGCCCCGCCGGTCCAGCCCGTGTTGACGAGCCAGCATTCAACGCCGTGGCGACCGATCAGATCCTTCAGCAAATTGCCGTATTCCGACGGATGGCGTGGCATGAACGGCGCGCCGAAGCAAGTCGAGAACGTCGCCTCCGGCTCGGTCACGCCCCGTTCGGTACCGGCCACCTTGGCGGTGTACCCGGAAAGGAAGTGGTACATGGCCTGATCCGGCGTCAGCTTAGCGATCGGCGGCATGACGCCGAAGGCATCGGCCGTCAGCATGATGATTGTCTTCGGGTGACCGGCGAGGCCGGTCTTGGAGGCGTTCGGAATGAAATCCAGTGGGTAGGCGCAGCGTGTGTTCTCCGTCAGCGAGCCGTCGTTGAAGTCGGGTTCGCGTTCATCGTTCAGAACGACGTTTTCGAGAATCGTGCCGAAGCGCTGCGTCGTTGCGTAGATTTCCGGTTCCGCTTCCGCCGAGAGACGGATCGTCTTGGCGTAGCAGCCGCCTTCGAAGTTGAAGATGCCATCCTCACCCCACCCGTGCTCGTCGTCGCCGATCAGCGTGCGGGCAGGATCCGCCGAAAGCGTCGTCTTGCCGGTGCCCGAAAGGCCGAAAAAGACAGCGGAATCCCCAGCCGGACCGACATTGGCCGAGCAGTGCATTGGCATGACGCCCTTTGCCGGGAGCAGGTAATTCAGCACGGTAAAGACCGACTTCTTCATCTCGCCGGCATAGAAGGTGCCGGCGATCAGCACTTCGCCATTCGTCAGGTCGCAAGCGATGACCGTTTCTGTGCGGCAGCCGTAACGCGCTGGATCGGCTTTGAAGGTCGGCAGGTTGATGATCGTCAGCTTCGGGACGAAGGATTCGAGCGTCGGGCGCTCTGGGCGGATCAGCAGGTTACGAATGAACAGCGAATGCCAGGCCAGCTCCGTGACAACACGGGTCGGCAGCGCGTTGTTTTCGTCAGCACCTCCGATGAGGTCCTGAACGAACAGATCCTTGCCGGCGGCATGCGCGAGCATGTCCTGCTTCAACAGCGCGAAGTGCTCCGGCGACATCGGCTTGTTGTTGTCCCACCAGATCTCGCCATCGGTTTTGGCGTCACGTACGACGAACTTGTCCCTCGGCGAACGGCCGGTGTGCTGGCCCGTCAGGGCCCGCAAGGCGCCATGGGCGGTCAGCTCAGCCTCACCCCGGCGAATCGATTCTTCATAGAGGGAGGCGGCGGTAAAGTTATAGCGAGCGCTGTTTGCGCTCCCCAAACCGATCGTCGCCAGCTCTATCGCCGGGTTGTGGACTCCGAACAGCTCCATGGTCTTTCCCTTCCCTTGAGGCTCGTGCCGTTAAGAACTGAGGCTGACCGTACGGGCTGGTTTTTTAAAACGCAAGAGCCGAAAATCTATAAAATGTAGTAATATCAAACTATTAATCGATTTAAATTTTTCCGCTTTATTTTAAATCGTTTGAATCAGAAGTCGCTCGTCAAATTGACAACACAGCCTTTGGTTGTCTTCAAAACTTTGCGACAATCCCACCCTTTATCTTTGCCACAATTTGTTCCACCTTTATCCCCATAAGCGCATCCGGTTCAGAAAGGCCGCCTGGGGGACCTTCAAAATTCCTGGAGACGCGCATAGATGACGGAGACGAATACCATGCCGACAATCGCGCTCGTTGATGACGACCGCAACATCCTCACCTCGGTGTCGATCGCACTTGAGGCTGAAGGATATAAGGTCGAGACTTATACGGACGGCGCTTCCGCCCTCGATGGTCTTCTCGCCCGCCCGCCGCAGCTTGCCATCTTCGACATCAAGATGCCGCGCATGGACGGCATGGAACTCCTGCGCCGCCTGCGACAGAAATCCGACATGCCGGTCATCTTCCTCACTTCTAAGGATGAGGAGATCGATGAGCTGTTCGGCCTGAAGATGGGCGCGGATGACTTTATTACCAAGCCATTCTCACAGCGCCTGCTGGTCGAGCGGGTGCGCGCTGTTCTGCGCCGTGCATCGAGCCGCGAGGCTGCCGCCGCAGCCGGCGGTGCCGCTCCAAAGCCGGGCACGGCACAACAGCTCGCTCGCTCACTCGAGCGCGGTCAGCTGGTCATGGACCAGGAACGCCACACCTGCACCTGGAAAGGCGAGCCGGTGACGCTAACGGTCACCGAATTCCTCATCCTGCATTCGTTGGCCCAGCGTCCGGGGGTCGTCAAAAGCCGTGACGCGCTGATGGACGCGGCTTATGACGAGCAGGTCTATGTCGACGATCGCACCATCGACAGCCACATCAAGCGGCTTCGCAAGAAATTCAAGATGGTCGATATCGACTTTGATATGATTGAAACGCTTTACGGAGTGGGATACCGCTTCCGCGAAGCAGCCTGACGCCCAAGCGGCGCGGCATCTGAGAATTGTCGAGAGTGGTGATCGCGAAAGCGACCCGCTCTCCGAAAGGGCCTATCGTTGGCGCAGTTGGTGCAGGAAAGGGATCTGGATGAGGCGGAAGGCGTAAGCAGCCGCCGCGTCAGGGGACGCCGTTGGTCGCATCCCTTCACGATCATCCGCCGCATCTTCGGCAACGCCGTCTTTTCGAGCCTCACGCGTCGCATCCTGTTCTTCAATCTCGCGGCGCTTGTCGTTCTCGTCGGTGGCATTCTCTATCTCAATCAGTTTCGCGAAGGGCTGATCGATGCCCGCGTCGAAAGCCTTCTGACGCAGGGCGAAATCATCGCCGGTGCCGTCTCGGCCTCGGCCTCAGTCGACACCAACTCGATCACCATCGACCCGGAAAAGCTGCTCGAACTGCAGGCCGGGCAGAGCATTACGCCAGTTCCGAACGACGAGGACCTCGAGTTCCCGATCGATCCGGAGAAGGTCGCGCCGGTCCTGCGCCGTCTGATTTCGCCGACCAGAACCCGGGCGCGGATTTTCGACGCTGACGCCAACCTGCTGCTCGATTCGCGCCACCTCTATTCACGCGGTCAGGTCCTGCGCTTTGATCTGCCGCCGGTCGATGACGAAGAACAGACCTGGGGCCAGTGGTTCACGACCATCTTCAACAAGGTCCTGCAGCCTGGAAATCTGCCTCTCTACAAGGAAGCCCCGGGCGGCGACGGCTCTATTTATCCGGAAGTGATGAACGCGCTGACCGGCGTGCGCGGCGCTGTGGTTCGCACCACCGAGAAGGGCGAGCTGATCGTGTCGGTCGCCGTTCCGATCCAGCGCTTCCGCGCCGTCCTTGGCGTGCTGCTATTGTCGACGCAGGCCGGAGATATCGACAACATCGTCCACGCCGAGCGCCTGGGCATCATGCGCGTGTTCGGGGTCGCGACCCTCGTCAACGTTCTCTTGTCTCTCGTCCTCTCGTCGACGATCGCCAATCCCTTGCGGCGTCTGTCGGCGGCCGCCATTCGTGTCCGCCGCGGCGCGAGGGAGCGCGAGGAAATCCCGGACTTTTCGGCACGTCAGGACGAGATCGGTAACCTTTCCATTGCTCTGCGCGAGATGACGACGGCTCTCTACGATCGCATCGACGCGATCGAAAGCTTCGCGGCCGACGTCAGCCACGAACTGAAGAACCCGCTGACGTCGCTTCGCAGCGCCGTCGAGACGCTACCGCTCGCCAAAACGGACGAGTCCAAAAAGCGGCTTCTCGATGTTATCCAGCACGATGTTCGCCGCCTCGACCGCCTGATCAGCGACATTTCCGACGCCTCCCGCCTCGATGCGGAATTGGCGCGGGTCGATGCAGGTTCGGTCGATCTGGAGATTTTGCTTCGCGACCTCATCGACGTGTCGCGGCAAATCCGCAATCGCAAAAAGGAAGTGCAGATCGAATTCGCGATCGAGCGCAAACCGGGCGTCAAGACGCGCTTCGTGGTAAACGGCCACGACTTGCGCATCGGGCAGGTCGTCACCAACCTCATCGAGAACGCCCGCTCCTTCGTTCCTGAACACGATGGCAAGATCACCGTGCGGCTGGTCAGAACCCGCTCGCGCTGCATTGTCTATATCGAAGACAACGGCCCTGGCATCCAGGCAGAGAATATCGATCGCATCTTCGAGCGCTTCTATACCGACCGACCGGAGTCGGAAGGCTTCGGGCAGAATTCGGGCCTCGGCCTATCGATCAGTCGCCAGATTGCCGAAGCGCATGGTGGTTCGCTGCGCGCGGAGAACATTATCGATCCCGAGAGCGAGAAGCTGCTTGGAGCACGCTTCATTCTCGCTCTTCCCGCCGATACCACCGTATGACGGGCGCGCCTTCAAACATCCACGCAACGGCCATCGTCGTCGGCACGACCGGCCTTCTCTTCATGGGTCCCTCCGGCTGGGGAAAGTCGATGCTGGCCTTCGCCTGCATCAATGAAGCACAGCGCATGGGCATCTATTCCGTGCTCGTCGCCGACGATCAGGTGCTCATCTCCAAAGGAGACGAAACCGTGATTGCGACCTGCCCCGCGTCGATCTGCGGTTTGATCGAACTCCGCGGCACCGGCATCGTCCGAGTACCTCATATTGCAAGCGCCGTGATGCATTACGCTGTGCTTCCGGCAAGCGCGTCGGGAGAGAAACGGTTGCCGCCGGAAGGAGAGCAGACAACTATTGCTGGCAGCATAAATCTGCCGGTCATTCGGTTGCTGGCTAATACTCCGTTGCCGCTGGCGATACTGATGGCAAAAGCGCCCGATATTGGCCAGTAATGCCCGCGAAATTGGCAAATCCTGCCCTAAAAGTCGTATTTTTGTCTTGCACTTCGGCTTTTCATCGCCAAGATGTGCCCCCACGGTGGACGCGATTGCTGCATTGCGATATTGGGGCCACCGTTTGCATACGCCACTAGGAGCAGTAATATCATGATCGGACTTGTGCTTGTCACTCATGGCAAGCTGGCTGAAGAGTTTCGTCATGCGGTCGAACATGTCGTCGGTCCTCAGAAATTCATCGAAACGGTCTGTATCGGTCCCGAAGACGACATGGATCAAAGGCGACAAGACATCCTGGAAGCAGTGTCACGCGCCGACGACGGCCACGGAGTCGTCATCCTCACCGACATGTTCGGGGGCACCCCCTCCAACCTGGCAATATCCGTCATGAGCAGTGGCCACACCGAAGTCATCGCTGGCATGAATCTGCCGATGCTGATCAAACTTGCCGGGGTACGCGGCGAGAACAATATGGAAAAGGCACTTGTCGAAGCGTCCGAAGCCGGACGGAAATACATCAACGTCGCCAGCCGCGTCCTCAGCGGCAAATAGTGAGCACATTGCGCCCATGACGGCACTCTCCCGAGAAATTCTGATCATCAACAAGCGCGGACTGCACGCACGCGCTTCGGCAAAGTTCGTACAGCTGGTCGAGAATTTCGATGCCGCGATCACCGTATCGAAAGACGGAATGACGGTCGGCGGGACATCGATCATGGGATTGATGATGCTGGCCGCGAGCCCCGGTTCCAGCGTCCTAGTCTCCGCCAGCGGCAATCAGGCCGCACAGGCGCTTGATGCTCTCGACGAACTGATCCAGAACCGGTTCGGCGAGGAAATTTGAGCCGCTTGCAGCTCATATAAACATATAAAGACTTCTTTATATCATTATTGCCTTCGTCATAGAAGCCTGCTAAACGGCCATCCTAGCCGCGCATGCCGCGTGGATGCTTTCTGGCGCACATACGCTTGCGCCTTCGAATTTTGAGCCGCTTTTCAGCCTGGAGAACCCAATGAGCACTGAAAAAGATTATGTCGTCGCCGACATCGGCCTCGCGGACTTCGGCCGCAAGGAAATCACGATCGCAGAAACCGAGATGCCGGGCCTGATGGCCTGCCGCGCCGAATTCGGCGAAGCAAAGCCGCTGAAGGGCGCGCGCATCACCGGCTCGCTGCACATGACGATCCAGACGGCCGTTCTCATCGAGACGTTGGTCGCGCTCGGCGCCGAAGTTCGCTGGGCTTCGTGCAACATCTTCTCGACGCAGGATCATGCCGCAGCCGCAATCGCTGCTGCCGGCGTTCCGGTTTTCGCCATCAAGGGCGAGTCGCTGGAAGACTACTGGGTCTACACTGACAAGATCTTCCAGTGGGCCGATGGCGGCCTCTCCAACATGATCCTCGATGACGGCGGCGACGCCACCATGTACATCCTTCTCGGCGCCCGCGCCGAAGCCGGCGAGGACGTGCTCTCCAAGCCGCATTCCGAAGAAGAAGAAATCCTTTTCGCACAGATCAAGAAGCGTCTTGCCGCTTCGCCGGGCTGGTTCACCAAGCAGCGCGATGCGATCAAGGGCGTAACCGAAGAAACCACGACCGGCGTGAACCGTCTGTATCAGTTGAGCCAGAAGGGCCTCCTGCCCTTCCCGGCGATCAACGTCAACGACTCGGTCACCAAGTCGAAGTTCGACAACAAGTACGGCTGCAAGGAATCGCTAGTCGATGGCATCCGCCGCGGCACCGACGTGATGATGGCAGGCAAGGTCGCCGTCGTCTGCGGCTACGGCGACGTCGGCAAGGGCTCGGCTGCTTCGCTCCAAGGCGCTGGCGCCCGCGTCAAGGTCACGGAAGTGGATCCGATCTGCGCGCTGCAGGCTGCCATGGACGGTTTCGAAGTCGTCACTCTCGAAGACGTGGTGTCTTCGGCAGACATCTTCATCACCACGACCGGCAACAAGGACGTCATCCGCATCGACCACATGCGTCAGATGAAGGACATGGCAATCGTCGGCAACATCGGCCACTTCGACAACGAAATCGAAGTTGCGGCACTGCGTAACCTCAAGTGGACCAACATCAAGCCGCAGGTCGACCTCATCGAGTTCCCGAAGGGCAACCGCATCATCCTTCTGTCTGAAGGTCGCCTGCTCAACCTCGGCAACGCCACCGGCCATCCGTCCTTCGTCATGTCCGCGTCCTTCACCAACCAGACGCTGGCCCAGATCGAGCTTTTCACCAAGCCCGGCCAGTACCAGAACCAGGTCTACATCCTGCCGAAGCATCTCGATGAGAAGGTTGCACGCCTTCATCTCGACAAGCTTGGCGTGAAGCTGACGCAGCTTTCGGAAGAACAGGCCTCCTACATCGGCGTGAAGCCACAGGGCCCATTCAAGGCCGACCACTACCGATATTAATCACGAGATCAATATCCACAACATCTAGAGGGCGTCGCATTGACAAATGCGTCGCCCTTATTTTTTGGCACACATCTTCCCGCAGATTCCCTTCCGAAGTATTGTTTTAACACTCGATTCGTGGCCACGGACGTGTCCGTTTGCTTCGAAAATGGGATGTCTTGTCGTGATGGCGGCACATTAAGGGACGGAGACATACCGCGCATGTCGGAAATGATGCACAGCCTGGTCGAACAGGCAGAGGATGGCGTTCACGCTGACCCCTGCCCGCTCCGTTCGGGCGAACGGAAACCTGCCGGCACTTCAAGGGCCGTCGCCGAGAAGCCGGGACTATTGGCTCATGTGGCGCGGATTTTTGCGGCCGGCACTGCAATGACATCGATTGCGCAGCCGGTTCTAGCGCAGGTCGAAGCCGAGGCTGTCACATCCGCGCATCTTTTCACCTCGTCGCAGGTTGTCGGCCTTTCCGTCGTCATCGGCGTGATCTCCGCCGCGCTGCTTTCCACCCTTTGGGTCGTGCGGCAGCGTGGGAATATGGAAAGCGAAAGCCGGGAGATCCGCTCGGCACTCTCCGATGCGCAGCAGCGCATCTCGCAATATCAGGCACTGATTGCAGACAAGAATCGCCGGATCGTGATCTGGGATGGCAACGAGCGCCCTGAGCTTATCGGTCAGCTGCCTCCCGAAACCGGCGCGCCGCAGGACAACGAATTCCTCGCCTTCGGCCTGTGGCTGAAGTCGCGCTCCGCATCTGAGCTCGAGCGCGCGATCGACCGTCTGCGCGGGGCAGCCCATAGCTTCGACATGGTCGTTGAAACTCACCGGGAGGAGATCCTGGAAGCGCAAGGCCGGGTTTCCGGAGGCCGCGCATTCGTCCGTTTTGTAGCGCTGAACAATCTTCGCGCCGAGCTTGCTGAGCTTAAGATCGAGCGGGACAGACTGTTGTCCTCGATCTCGGCGTTTCAAAGCATGCTCGACGCAATCGATCTTCCGGCATGGCAGCGTGACACCGAAGGTCGGCTGACCTGGGTCAATCACGCTTACGGCGACGCGGTCGAGGCGCCCACGCCAGATCAGGCGGTCAACGAGGGCCGCGAGTTCCTGACCACCGTTGCCCGCGAGCGCATCCGTGCCACGGCGACGGCCGAGTCACCATTCCACGACAAGATCTCGACCGTGGTGCGCGGCAACCGCACCTTCTTCGACGTTGTCGATGTGAAGGTCCCAAGCGGCTCCGCCGGCATTGCCGTCGACGTTTCCGGCATCGAGACTGTTCGCGCCGAGCTTGAGCGGACCCTGAAAAGCCACGCCGAAACACTCGACCATCTCGCAACGCCCGTTGCAATTTTCGACGGCGACCGACGGCTGCAGTTTTACAATCAGGCCTTCGTCTCGCTCTGGGAGCTTGATATCGCTTTCCTCGAGAGCCGGCCCGACAATGCGGAATTGCTGGAGCGCCTGCGCGCCGCGAAGAAGCTGCCGGACCAACTGAACTGGAAATCCTGGAAGGAAACCGCGCTCTCTGTCTATCGAGCGATTGATACCCAATCGGATTTGTGGCACCTGCCGAACGGCCAGACGCTCCGCGTATTCGCGACAGCGCATCCGCAAGGCGGTGCCACCTGGGTATTCGAAAACCTCACCGAGCAGGTCGACCTCGAGACGCGCTACAACACGCTTCTCAAGGTGCAGGGCGAGACGATTGACCACCTTTCGGAAGGCGTTGCCGTCTTTGGACCTGATGGGCGCATGCGCCTTTCCAATCCCGCCTTCCGTGCGCTCTGGGGAATCACGGAAGCGGAGGCCAAGCCCGGCACGCATATCCGCGCCCTTGGCGAGGCGTGCTCTCAATCATATGACCGTCCGGACGGATGGAGGACCTTCGCTGAGCTGATCACCAGCTTCGACGACGAGCGCCGCTCCAGCCAGGGAACGCTCGAGCTGTTCTCGGGTCTCGTGCTCGACTATGCTGTCATCCCGCTGCCGAATGCGCAGACGATGCTGACCTTCGTCAACATGACCGACAGCGTCCGTGCTGAGCGCGCCCTGACGGAAAAGAACGAAGCACTGCGCAAGGCAGACGAGCTTAAGAACGACTTCGTCCAGCATGTCTCGTATGAGCTGCGCTCGCCGCTGACCAACATTATTGGTTTTACCGACCTGCTGCGCACGCCGGGACTCGGACCGCTGAACGACCGGCAGGCTGAATATATCGATCACATCTCGACCTCTTCTTCGGTGCTGCTGACGCTGGTCAACGACATCCTCGATCTTGCCACGGTCGACGCCGGAATCATGCGGCTGAGCTACTCGTCGATTGATCTTGGCGACCTGCTCGACGACGTATCGATGCAGATTGCCGACAGGCTGCAGGAAAGCGGCGTGACGCTGGAGATTACCGCTCCGGCGCATCTGGGCTCGATCGTCGCTGACCCGCAAAGACTGAAGCAGATCCTCGTCAAGCTGCTCTCCAACGCAGCCAATTTCTCTCCGGAGGGTTCGTCAATCTCGCTCGAATGCCGGCGTGAAGGGATGGATTTCGTCTTCTCCGTCAGCGATCGCGGTCCTGGTATTTCGCAGGATATGATCGCCAATGTGTTTGATCGATTCGCGACCGGCGCTAAGAGCGGCAAGAGGGGCGGCGCGGGACTTGGGCTGTCGATCGTCGACAGCTTTGTCAGCCTTCACCATGGGACGGTCACCATTGACAGCCAGCCGGGCAAGGGCACGATCGTGACCTGCCGGATTCCTTCGGTCGATCTTCCGACGTCCGTCGCAGCCGAATGATGTCGGGCACTCCTGTCATTTCTCTCTTCCTGAAGGATGAGGCGGAAACAATCCGCTTTGGAGAGGACCTGGCGTTGGCGCTGAAACGCGGCGACTGCCTTGCCCTTTCGGGCGACCTCGGGGCCGGGAAATCGTCGCTCGCGCGCGCATTCCTGCGTGCGATGGCGGATGATGACGAACTCGACGTGCCAAGCCCCACCTTCACCCTGGTGCAAGCCTACGACCTGCGCATACCGGTCGCGCATTTCGACCTGTACCGTCTCGGCGATCCGGCCGAACTCACCGAACTCGGCTTCGACGAAGCACTCCAGGACGGCATCTGCCTCGTCGAGTGGCCTGAGATGGCAAGCGACGAGCTGCCGGCAGACCGCATTGCGCTCAAGCTGGAGCACGAGGGCCTGGGTCGAAGGGTGACCATTGCGGCCCCGGAAAAACAGGCTGCCCGGATCCGACGCGTCCTGGCCATACGTGATTTCATCGATACAGCGGGATACACCAATGCGAAGCGTCGTTTTCTGACAGGCGATGCCTCGCTTCGAGCCTACGAGGCAGTCTATGCCGGTGATGGGAATCGACGCGTGCTGATGGATTGGCCACCGTTGCCGGAAGGGCCGCCGGTCCTGGATGGCAAGCCATATCCGAAGGTCGCGCATATCGCCGAGAATGCCTATCCTTTCGTTGCCATTGCCAATGTGCTCCGACAGGAGGGTTTTGCTGCACCGGAGATCTACCAGGTCGACTACGACCAAGGCATCCTGCTTCTGGAGGACCTTGGCACCGACGGCGTCCTGGATTTGCAAGGTCAGCCCATCGCCGACCGCTACCGGGCGAGCGTTGCCTGCCTGGCGCATCTGCACTCGCTGACGATCCCGCAGGACATTCGCGTCACCGACAGCCACGTCCACCACATCCCCGACTTCGATCGGACGGCGATGAAGATGGAGGTACGTCTCGTTCTCGATTGGCATTTGCCCTGGAAGCGTGGCCGTACCGCCGCCAGTGGCGCCGAGCGCGATGAATACCTCGCGATCTGGGACAGGCTGATCGACGAACTTGAAGCCTCCGAAAAAAGCCTTCTCCTCCGCGATTTCCACTCGCCGAACATTATCTGGCGCGACAACGAGCGTGGGATAGCGCGCGTCGGACTGATTGATTTCCAGGACGCGATGATCGGCCCCACAGCCTACGATCTCGCTTCAATCGTGCAGGATGCGCGCGTCACGGTCCCGCCCGATCTGTTCCGGCAATTGATGGACGACTATCTATCTCTGCGCAGAACAGAGGGTGGCTTCGATGAGGCTCGTTTCCTGAAGAGTTGGGCAATCATGTCTGCACAACGCAATTGCAAGCTTGCCGGCCTCTGGGTTCGCTTGATGCAACGAGACGGAAAACCTGGCTATATGAGGCATATGCCGCGCACCCTGTCCTATCTTTCCGTTGCGCTGGAACATGAAACGCTTGCCCCCTTGCGCGACTGGTGCGTAAGGGCTGGAATAGTACCAAGCGAATCATAATTTCTCGGATCAGATGAGCATCAAGCAAGCCATGGTTCTCGCTGCAGGTCTTGGAACCCGCATGCGGCCGATCACCGACACCATCCCGAAGCCGCTCGTGAAGATCGACGGCAAGGCGATGATCGATTACGCGCTCGATTCGCTTGCGGAAGCCGGTGTCGAAAGGGTCGTGGTCAATATTCATCACCACGCCGATCAGATGCTGGCGCACCTGGCTTCATACAAAGACCTCGAGATCATCATCTCCGACGAACGTGAGAAGCTGTTGAACAACGGCGGCGGCCTTGCGAAGGGCTTGAAGCTGCTTAATCCCGGCAAGGTTTTTGTCACGAATGCCGACCTCTTCTGGATCGGAGAACGCCGCGGCGTTCCCAGCAACCTGACACGCTTAGCCGGATTCTTCCGACCGGAAGAGATGGACATGGCTATGCTTTGCGTGAAACTGGAAGACACGACCGGGCACAACGGAAAGAACGACTTCAACATGGCGCGGGATGGCCGGTTGACGCGTTTCTTCGACTCGGGTCCCTGCCCAATTGTCTATGCCGGCGCCATTGCAATGGACACGTCGTTTCTCGATGACGCGCCAGCCGATCCATTCAACCTCAATCTCTATTTTGACAAGGCGATAGCTCGCGGCCGGCTCTACGGTACCGTACTCGAAGGACACTGGCTTACTGTCGGCACGCCGGAAGCGATTGGTGAAGCGGAGGAAACGATCCGGCGATACCGGACGTTTGCATGACGGATGGCCGAGCATCACCGGCCGAGGGTCTTGAGCATCCCCGCAGGGCTTCCCTTCCTGAAGAGCCTTGCCGAAAGCCTTTGTGACGGCCGACTGACACCGCATTTCCGGTATGATCCCGGCGATCCCCTATCGCTTTCGAAAACCACGATCTATCTGCCAACGAGGCGCGCAGCACGCGTGCTCCGCTCGGAGTTCGTCGATCTCCTCGGCGGACGATCCGCAATCCTCCCGGTTATCCGACCGCTCGGCGAGACCGACGACGATAGCGGCTATTTCGACGAAGCCCTGCCCGCGACCCTGGATCTTGCTCAGCCGTTATCCAACACCGCCCGCCTGCTGGAACTCGCGCGCCTTATCCTCGCCTGGCGAAACAAGCTGCCGGAGATTGTGCGCAGCATCCATTCCGATTCGCCGCTCGTCGCGCCCGCAAGCCCCGCCGACGCCATTTGGCTTGCGCGCAATCTTGCGGAATTGATCGACGCCATCGAGACCGAGGATCGGGATTGGAACGAACTGTCTCGCCTGAATGCGAAAGACTATGCGCTTTGGTGGCAACTGACGGCCGAGTTCCTGCAGATTGCCAGCGCCTTCTGGCCGGAGCGGCTGAATGAGCTCGGCAAATCATCGCCCGCAAAACACCGCAACGCAATTCTTCGTGCCGAAGCAAATCGCCTGGCGACAGCCCGGCCGATGGGACCCATCATCATTGCAGGATCGACAGGCTCTGTGCCGGCGACGGCCGACCTTATCGCAGCGGTCGCCAACCTTCCGGAAGGCGTCATCGTTCTGCCGGGGCTCGACCTCGGCATGCCGGATGAGCATTGGCGAATGGTGGCGCCCGACATTCGGATAGATCAGCCCGCCGACCCGGCGAGCCGCAGCCACTCGCAATACGGCCTCGCGCAGTTGCTAAAGCGACTGAAATTGACGCGGCAGGATGTGGTGCAGCTTGCCGCGCCGCCCGAGGAATTGCGACAGCGTAGCGAAATCCTCTCACATGCGCTCTCCCCTGCCGAAGCAACCAGCGACTGGGGCACATGGAAGGCGAAACTATCCGACGCTACGATCTCAGCGGCATTTGCAGATGTCTCGCTGATCGAGGCGGGCAATGAGCGCGAGGAAGCCACTGCAATTGCAATCGCCCTCCGCTTGGCGCTCGAGCGCGCGCCCGGCAATGACGGCGAGAGCCGGGCGGCATTGATCACACCGGATCGAAACCTAGCCCGCCGCGTGACGACGGAACTATCGCGTTTCGGCATCGTTGCGGACGATTCCGCAGGCACGCCGCTTTCCGCCACCCCACAGGGAACGCTGTTGCAACTGCTGCTGGAAGCAACCCTTCGCCCTGGCGATCCCGTCGCTATCGTCGGATTGCTGAAGCATCCCCTGGCGCATTTTGGGCTGGAGCGTGGCGCGCACGTGGCAGCGGTAGCAGCTCTGGAGCTGCTGGCACTGCGTGGTGGTGTGGCCGACGTCGACATCTCAGCGTTGGAACCGCTTCTTGAGCAGCAGCTGTCTGAGCAGGCGTTGGATCGTCACGCGCCGCAGTGGCGAAAATCCCTTCCCGCCGATGCGATTGACCACGCGCGTGCTCTTGCCCGACGGGTTGCCGAAGCGACCGAACCGCTAGCGTCGGCGCTTGTTCGGCGCCTTCCCGAAGAGCCGGGGCTAACGGCCAGCTTTGGGCTCGCCGATTGGGGGGAGCGAACCGGGCGCGTATTGGAGGCGGTAACCCGCGACGCGCGCGGCGATCTTGCTGGTCTCTGGTCCGGCGAAGCGGGCGACACCCTGGCGTCGATGCTCGGCGAAGTGATCGAAACCGAAGGGCAGATCGACGCGGATGGCCCGCAGTGGATCGACATCGTCACTGCGCTATTGGCTGGCCAGGCTGTAAAGCCACGGGCGCTAAGCCATCCGAGAATTTTCATCTTCGGCACGCTAGAAGCGCGCCTGCAGAACGTAGACACATTGATCCTGGGCGGCCTGAACGAAGGCTCATGGCCGGGTCAAACATCCAATAACCCCTTCGTTTCTCGGACAATGAAGACCGAGATCGGGCTGGAACCTCCAGAACGGCGCATCGGCCAGCTGTCGCACGATTTCGAAATGGCCAATGGCACGCGCCATCTCATCTATTCGCGAGCCCTTCGACAAGGTTCGACGCCAACCGTCGCGTCGCGCTGGTTGCAGCGGCTGCTCGCATTCGGCGGGCACGAGTTCGAGGCACAGCTCAAGGCCCGCGGAGACAATTTTGTGCATTGGGCGAACCTCATCGACCAAGGCGACAGCCAAGCGCCCGCGCAACGTCCAAGTCCAATACCGCCGCTGGAGATTCAGCCTAAGTCCTACTCTTTCAGCGAGGTCGGGCGCCTTCGTCGCGACCCCTATGCAATCTATGCACGCCGCGTTCTGCGCCTTGACCCGGTAGCACCGTTCAATCGAGACCCTGGCGCCGCGGAGCGAGGAACGCTCTATCACAAGATCATCGACCGCTTCGTCCGTGAAGGTCACGTTGCCGGAACGCCGGCAGCTGAAACGGCGATGGAGAACATTCTGAACGAACTCTTCGATACGGAGCAACTTCCTGCACATATCGATGCAGTCTGGCGCCCGCGTTTCCGTGAAGTTGCCCGCGCGTTTCTCGAGTGGGAGGCGCAGCGACAGCCAGGCATTCGAAGAACATTGACCGAGGTGCGTGGCGGGGTGGAGTTGGAGGCGATCAATGTCCGCCTGAGCGGCGTCGCCGACCGGATCGACATCACCGGCAGCGGTACCGCCGACATCATCGACTACAAGACCGGATACAATCCCTCCGCCCCTCAGGCACGCGCGCTTCTTGATCCCCAGCTGGCACTGGAGGCCGCCGCGCTTCACGCCGGCGCCTTCCGAGATGCTGGCAGTCTTGTTCCACAAGATCTACTCTACGTGCGCCTGCGGCCGGGCAATCGCTTTAAGGTCGACACCGTCAACAACGAGACTTCGACCAGAACCGACAAGGCAAAGTCGGCCATGGACCTGGCCACCGACTCGATCGACCAACTCATAAAGTTCGTCTCGCTCCTGCAGTCAGGCGAAAAGGGCTTCACCTCGCGGCTTGTGCCGGCACAGCAGTTCGATTTCGGTGGTGATTACGATCATCTGGCGCGCGTTTCCGAATGGTCTGCCGCAGAGAGCGACGAGGAAACCGGCGATGAATGACGACGCAACGCTGCCTGAGGGCGATGATCCCGTTGCCTGGACGAGTTGGACGACCATCCAGCAATCGATCGCATCCGATCCGCAACGCTCAGCCTGGGTTTCCGCCAATGCCGGCTCCGGAAAAACGCACGTCCTGACGCAGCGTGTTATCCGGCTCCTGCTGGCCGGAGCACGTCCGTCAGCAATCCTCTGCCTGACCTATACGAAGGCGGCAGCCTCCGAAATGTCGAACCGCGTTTTCGAGCGGCTTGCCGAGTGGGCGGTTCTGCCGGACACGGAACTTGAAGAACGCATCACGCGGATCGAAGGCAAGGCGCCGGATAGGGTGAAGCTTGCGGAGGCGAGGCGCCTCTTTGCAAAAGCACTGGAAACGCCGGGCGGGCTGAAGATCCAGACCATTCACGCGTTTTGCGAAGCTTTGCTGCACCAGTTTCCGTTAGAAGCTAACGTCGCCGGCCACTTTTCCGTGCTCGACGATCGGGCTGCCGCGACGCTTCTTTCGGATGCACGGCGATCGCTGCTTACGGCCACTACACCGGAGGACGATCCGGCGCTCGCGGACGCCTTTGCTTACGTGCTCAATCTCGGCGATGAGCCAGGCCTCGAAAACCTTCTTGAAGAAATCATCGCGAACCGCACTGCGATCCGCACTTTCACGCAGGATGCGGAGCGGAAGGGTGGCCTCGATGCGGTACTGCGCACGAAGCTTCACCTCTCTGAAGACGATACTGCGACCGGGATCGCCGAGTCGTATTGGCCGCTTCCTGGTCTGCGCGGCGGGGTGCTCGACCGGTACCTAGACCTTGCGGATCAGAAAGGCGGGGCAAAGGCGCACGATATCGCAGCCGGCTTGCGGTCGGCAGCGCGCGAACGAGACCCCGCGCGCCGGGCGTCGGTGCTGGAGAAAATCTTCCTTACCGTAAAGGCTGAACCAAAGGCGGATTCGCAGTTTTTCGTGAAGGCCATGCTGACTGAAGCACCGGAGCTCATCGATGCCGTGGCAACGGCCCGAGCGCACGTGGTATTGTGTCGGGATCGGTTGAAAACGGCCCGCATGTACGAGGCAACACGCGCAGCGCTGATCCTCGCCGACCGCCTCAACAAAGACTACGACGACCTCAAGAAGCAGCGCAGCCAACTCGATTTCGAGGATCTGATAACGCGGACTTCCGAACTCTTGCACAAAAGCGACGTTGGCCCCTGGATCCACTACAAGCTCGACCAAGGGATCGACCATATCCTTGTCGACGAGGCACAGGATACAAGTCCAATCCAGTGGAGCGTGATCCAGTCGCTGGCCGAGGATTTCTTTTCCGGCGAGAGCGCCCGCAATGTGGTGCGTACCCTTTTTGCCGTCGGCGACGAAAAGCAATCGATCTATTCTTTCCAGGGCGCTCGGCCCGAACGCTTTTCAGAAGAAAGCCAGCGGACGCGTCGGCGCGTCTCGCAGAGCGGGCACGCCTTCTCAACGGTGCGGCTGCCGCTCTCATTCCGATCGACCTCGGATGTCCTTGCCGCAGTGGACCACATCTTCACACCGGCTGAAAATGCCCGCGGGTTAAGTGCGGCAGGCGAGCCGGTGGTGCACCGTTCTAACCGCATAGGCCACCCGGGCGCAGTCGATCTCTGGGAGATGGTCGCGCCTGAAGCGACGATCAAGGAAGAAGATTGGACCGCACCCTTTGACGCCACGCCGGAGAGCGCCCCAGCATCCGTTCTCGCCCGTCGCATTGCTCATGCGATCGGCAATCTGGTGGGCAAGGAAGCGATCGTCGAGAAGGGCAAGGAGCGACTGATCGAGGCCGGCGATATCCTCGTCCTCGTGCGCAAGCGCGACGCCTTCGTCAACGCGCTGACACGCGCCTTGAAGCGACGCGGCGACATACCGGTTGCAGGCGCCGACCGCCTGCGCCTGACGAGCCACATTGCCGTGCAGGACCTCGTGGCGCTCGGCCGCTTTCTACTGTTGCCCGAGGACGACCTCTCCTTGGCAGCGCTGATGAAGAGCCCGCTTCTCGATCTGAGCGAAGACGACGTCTTCGCAATTGCCGCCCTGCGTACGGAGGGCGAGAGTGCCTGGGCTCACGTGCAGAAGTTCGCCGCTGATGGAAATGCGCGCTTTGAAACAGCCGTCTCTCGCCTCAGGCTCTTCCTGGACGAATCCGAGACGCTGTCGGTTCACGATTTCTATGCTCGTGTTCTCGGATGCCACGGCGGCCGACGACAATTCCTTGCCCGGCTCGGAACCGAGGTCAGCGATATTCTCGATGAATTCCTGACATTCGCGCTTGATCACGAAAGCTCGGGCCTGCCCGGCCTGCAATCCTTCATTTCGACGCTTGAAATCGAAGCACCGGAGGTGAAGCGTGAGCAGGACAAAGGCCGGAATGAAGTCCGGATCATGACAGTCCACGCCTCAAAGGGCTTAGAGGCACCGATCGTGTTCCTCGTCGACGGCGGCTCGAAGGCCTTCACCCATTCGCACATGCCGAAGCTGCGGCTGCTTGAACAGGGGAGCGGCGAGCCGCCCATGCCGGCATGGGTTCCGATCGGCGATCTCAGCAACTCGCTGACCCAGGCCGACGCGACGCGCATCCAATCGCTGGCGGAACAGGAATATCGCCGGCTGCTCTATGTTGCGATGACCCGGGCCGCCGATCGCCTTACCGTTTGCGGCTACAGGGGCATTCGTCCCAACACCGATACCTGGCATGCCATGATTTCCGCTGCGATGACCGACAGCCATCCGCATGTATCTGCTGCGACATTTTCTGGGCCTGACGGGACATGGGCTGGCATCGAATGGCGCGTACCACGGATAGAGAGAAGGTTCGAGCGCCTTGAACGCAGCGCGGAGACCGCCAGACAACAGACGGTCCCGCCTGGCCTCGACAGGCCACTGCCACCGCGCAGGCAATTGCCGCGCCCGCTCAGCCCATCCGGCGTCGGAACGATCATCGACGATGGCGCCGATGACCTCCTCGTCGCCTCCCCGCTTTTCACGGAAACGGGAAAGCCGGATCGCTCGCTGCAAAAAGGGCGGCTCCTCCACCGCATGTTGCAGGTGCTGCCGGATGTGCCGCGCGGCGATCAGCCAGATGCAGCATCACGATACGCCAAGCGTGCGGCGCCATTCTGGCCCGAAGCAGAGCGGCGGCAATTGGTCGACTCGGTCCTGAAGCTATTGGGCGCAGCCGACCTCGAAGCCGTCTTCTCGACTCATGCACAGGCTGAGGTCTCCGTCATGGGGACGCTGACGATCGCCGGCCAGGACTATGCCGTTTCCGGCCGTGTGGACAGAATGGCGGTCTTCGACGATCGCGTCGTCGTGCTGGACTACAAGACCAATCGCGTCCCGCCGCAGACGGCAGAGGCCATCCCATTTGCACACAAGGCGCAGCTTACGATTTATCGCGAGATCCTGGCGCCGCTCTATCCCGGCAAGCGCGTCGATTGCGTCCTTGTCTACACTGAAAATGCTTCGGTTCACATTCTGACGCCGGATGCATTGGCGTCGGCGCTTGCGCAACTCGAGACAAAGTGAAATACGGGCATTGAAATTCCCGCACCGCACGCTCACATGTATTTCAACAGGAATCCGTAAAGGAGCAGCCTATGGCTACCGTAAAAGTCGATATCAACAACTTCCAGTCGGAAGTTCTGGAATCCGCAGAACCCGTCGTCGTCGATTTCTGGGCTGAATGGTGCGGCCCGTGCAAGATGATCGCCCCCAGCCTCGAAGAACTCGCTGTCGAGTTTCAGGGCAAGGTGAAGGTCGCCAAGCTCAATATCGATGAAAACCCGGAACTCGCCGCCCAGTTTGGCGTCCGTTCCATTCCGACGCTCGCCATGTTCAAGGCCGGCGAAGTTGCTGACATCAAAGTTGGCGCTGCCCCGAAGACCGCTCTTTCGAGCTGGATCTCGAGCGCCGCTTAATTTATCCATAAGCAGATAGGAAAAAGCCCGGCATTCGACCGGGCTTTTTTCATTTCGGGGGCGTCCCGTTGTCGGCAAGCACATCGCCGACGAGATAGAGAGAGCCGCCGATCAGGATGCGCGGTGGGTGGTCCTGTTCAAAGGCGCCCTCCTTGATCGCCTCCAACGCATCGCTGACCGTCGACATCGGTTCCGCGACGAGGCCGGCATCATAGGCGGCGTTTGCAAGGATCACCGGATCGATCATCGCGTCGCTGCCGCGGATCGGCACGCAATAGACCTTCTCGGCCAATCCCTTGAAAGCCTTGAAGTAGCCAACCGGATCCTTGGTGTTGATCATGCCGATGATCAGGAAGAGCGGGCGCGGCTGCTTTTCCTCGAAATTCGCCATGGCCTCGGCGATAACTTCACCGGCGCCGGGGTTGTGGCCGCCATCGACCCAGATCTCCGCTTTAGCCGGAGCACTGGCCATCAGATTGCCGTCGTTCAGACGCTGGAGACGGCCCGGCCACTCGACCGACAGCAGCGCCTTTTCCATCATCGTTTCGGTGACCGCAAAGCCGGCGGCCTTGACGGCGCGGATCGCAGCGGCGGCATTGGCATATTGGTGGCGGCCGGGAAGGCGGGGCAATGGCAGGTCGGCGAGACCGAACTCGTCCTGATAGACGAGACGCCCATATTCCTCATGCGCCATGTAGTCCTGGCCGAAGACTGCGGTCGGGCAGTTCAGCCGTTCGGCGGTAGACATCAGCACGTCGAGCGCGGCATCATATTCCTGCTTGCCGATCACAACAGGGTGCCCGCGCTTCATGATACCGGCTTTTTCTGCCGCGATCAGTTCGACGCGATCGCCGAGGTAAGGCTGATGATCCAAGGAAATCGGCATGATGACCGAAACGGCCGGGTCGGAGATGACGTTCGTCGCGTCGAAACGACCGCCGAGACCAACCTCGATGATCGCGGCATCGGCCCGATGCTCTGAGAACAGAATGAAAGTGACTGCGGTGAGGATCTCGAAAACGGTGATCTTCTGCCCGTCATTGGCGGCCGCCACGCGCCGCACCGCCTCGGCGAAGACCGCATCGTCCACCAATTGCCCGCGACCGCCCTTGGCGCCGATCCGATAGCGTTCGTGCCAGTTGACGAGATGCGGAGAGGTATGGACATGCGCGCTGTAGCCACCGGCTTCCAGCAAAGCCCGGCAAAACGCCGTCACGGACCCCTTGCCGTTCGTGCCCGCCACATGAATGACAGGCGGCAATTTCTTCTGCGGATCCCCGAGGACGGAAAGCAGTCGGGTAATGCGATCCAGTGATAGATCGAAGCCCTTGGGATGCAGGCCCAAGAGCTTGTCGATTTCCTGTGCTGCTTCACTCACTACGGCTTGGCCCCTGGGTATCATCGCTCACCCCGCCTGTGATGGGTTCTGTCAGGCGCTTGCAGCGATAGCAAGCGTCCCGCTGTTTTCCTTGGATAGGTTCGCAACCGGCTTCTTCGTCAGGATCTTCAAGACGCGCGCGAGCGTATCCGGAATATCGTGGCGCTTGACCACCATGTCCACCATGCCGTGTTCCAGCAGATACTCGGAGGTCTGGAAGCCTTCCGGAAGCTTCTCGCGGATCGTCTGCTCGATAACGCGCTTCCCGGCGAAGCAGATTTCAGCCCCGGGTTCGGCCAGATGCAGGTCACCGAGCATCGCGTAGGACGCGGTAACACCGCCAGTGGTCGGATTGGTCAGCACGACGATGTAAGGCAGTCCTGCTTCCTTCAGCATGTCTACCGCCACGGTCGTCCGTGGCAGCTGCATCAGCGACAGGATACCTTCCTGCATGCGGGCACCACCAGATGCCGGGAACATGACCAGCGGGCACTTCTCCGCAATGGCGCGTTCGAACGCCTTGACGATCGCCTCGCCCGCGGCAATGCCGAGCGAACCGCCCATGAAGTTGAACTCATGAACGACCGCGACGATCTTCAGGCCGCGCATCTTGCCGACGCCAGCGAGAATGGTGTCTTCCTGCTCGGTCTTGATGCGGCTGTCCTTCAGACGGTCCGTGTATTTCTTGGAATCACGAAATTTCAGCGGATCCTGGGCGACCTTTGGCTGCGGCAGAGCCTCATAGAGGCCATCGTCGAAAAGGTCGGCAAGGCGAGCCTTTGCCGGCATCTTCATGTGATAACCGGAGGCCGGAATGACCCACTTGTTGTCTTCCAGATCCTTATGGAAGACCATCTCACCCGTTTCCGGGCACTTGATCCAGAGGTTCTCCGGCACTTCGCGGCGGCCCAGCATGGAATTGATGCGGGGGCGGACGTAGTTGGTGATCCAGTTCAAGTCGAAAACTCCTGATTGACTCTTGCCAATGTGGGGAAATTATTCGGCAGCAACAAGGCGCGCCGAACGTGTACCCGTTGACAGTCCACGAACGAGGGTGGCGACGGCCTGGACGGTATCGGCTGTCGCCTTCCCATCCTTGGTGAGGCTCGTTGCCACCTGATTGACAATTGCTGTGCCGACAACCACGCCATCGGCCGAGCTGCCAATGACCTTTGCATGGTCGGCGGTCTTGACGCCGAAGCCGACGCAAACAGGCAGGTTGGTGTGCTGCTTGATGCGCTTGACGGCGCCCGAGACCAGAGACGGATCCGGCAGAGCAGAGCCAGTGATACCCGTCATCGAAACATAATAGACGAAGCCGGACGTGTTCCGAAGAACGGTCGGCAGGCGCTTTTCGTCGGTCGTCGGCGTCGCCAGGCGAATGAAGTTGATCCCCTTCTTGATCGCAGGGATGCAGAGTTCGTCATCCATCTCGGGTGGAAGGTCGACGACGATGAGGCCATCGATGCCGGCTGCCAGCGCGTCGTCGAGGAACTTCTCCACGCCGTAGACATAGATCGGGTTGTAATAGCCCATCATTACGATCGGCGTCGCATCGTCCGTCTTGCGGAAATCGCTGGCAAGCTGCAGCGTCTTCTTCAGCGTCTGGCCGCCCTTCAGAGCGCGCTGGCCAGCCATCTGGATCGCCGGACCATCGGCCATCGGATCGGAGAACGGCATGCCGAGTTCAATAACATCGGAACCCGCTTCCGGCAGAGCCTTCATGATGCCGAGCGAGGTTTCGTAGTCGGGGTCGCCTCCCATGAAATAGGTGACGAGTGCCGGCCGGCCTTCCGCCTTAAGATCGGCGAAGCGTTTGTCCATACGTGCGGTCATGCTTACTCACCCATTCCCAGAATCTTGCCGACAGTGAAGATGTCCTTGTCGCCGCGGCCGGAGAGATTCATCAGAATGATCTCGTCCTTGCCCATCTTCGGCGCGCGCTTGATGACTTCGGCCAGCGCGTGCGACGGCTCCAGCGCCGGAATGATGCCTTCGAGGCGGGTCAGCGTCTGAAAGGCTTCGAGCGCCTCATGGTCCATGATCGGCACATATTCGACGCGACCGATGTCGTTCAGGTAGGAATGCTCGGGGCCGATGCCGGGATAGTCAAGACCAGCGGAAATCGAATGGCCTTCCTTGATCTGGCCGTCGCCATCCTGCAGAAGGTAGGTCCGGTTGCCGTGGAGAACGCCGGGCGAACCCGCCGTGATCGAGGCGCAGTGCTCGTCACCATTGAGGCCCTTGCCGCCGGCTTCGACGCCAACCATCTTGACGCTCTCGTCATCAAGGAACGGATGGAAGATGCCGATCGCGTTCGAACCGCCGCCGACGGCTGCGATGACGAGATCCGGCAGCCGACCTTCGGCTTCCAAAATCTGCTCACGGGCCTCGGTGCCAATGACGGCCTGGAAGTCGCGAACCATTTCCGGATAGGGATGCGGACCGGCGGCCGTGCCGATCAGGTAATAGGTGTCGTCGACGTTCGTGACCCAGTCGCGCAATGCCTCGTTCATGGCGTCCTTGAGCGTGCCGTGACCGGCGGTCACCGGCTTTACCTCGGCACCAAGCAGCTTCATGCGAAACACGTTCGGGGCCTGACGCTCGACGTCGGTTGCGCCCATGTAAACGACACAGGGGAGACCGAAGCGGGCGGCAACCGTTGCCGAGGCAACGCCATGCTGGCCGGCACCAGTTTCCGCGATGATACGGGTCTTGCCCATGCGCTTGGCGAGCAGGATCTGGCCGATGCAGTTGTTGATCTTGTGCGAGCCAGTGTGGTTCAGCTCTTCGCGCTTGAAATAGATCTTCGCGCCACCGAGTTCCGCCGTCAGACGCTCGGCGAAATAGAGCGGGCTTGGGCGACCGATATAGTGGGTGCCAAGCTGCTTCAGCTCCGCCTGAAATTCCGGATCGTCCTTTGCCTTGTTCCACTCGTCCTGCAGGTCGAGGATCAAAGGCATCAGCGTTTCGGCGACGAAACGGCCGCCGTAGATGCCGAAACGGCCGTCTTCATCAGGGCCGGAACGGAAGGAATTCGGTTTTGGCGTCTGGTTCACTCTCAACTCCCTGAGGTCGTTTCGGGCTGACAAGCCGTTTGGACCGCATCGAAAAACTCATCGATCATTGCGACGTTCTTGACGCCGGGCGCGCTTTCGACCCCCGAAGATACGTCGATCCCCGGCGCCTTGGTGATGCCGAGCGCCTCGGCAATATTGCCCTTGTTCAGGCCACCGGAAAGCATGTAATCCACGCTGCCGTCAAGCCAGGTAAGCAGGCTCCAATCGAAGGACACCCCGTTGCCACCCGGCAAATCCGACCCTTTTGGCGGCTTTGCGTCGAAGAGGAAGCGATCGGCAATGCCGACATAGGCCTCCACCCGCTTCAAATCATCAGCGGTACGCACCGAAAAGGCCTTCATGACCGGCAGACCGTAGACCGCCTTTATCGTCAAAACGCGCTCCGGGCTCTCGTCGCCATGTAGCTGCAGGATATCGGGCCGAAGCAGCGCCACGATTTCATCAAGATCGTCGTTGCTCGGATTGACCACGACCGCAACGATCTTGGCCTTGCCGCGGGCCGGCTCCGCTAGCTTGCCGGCGATATCAGGCTCGATGTAGCGGGGACTCTTTTCGAAGAAGATGAAGCCGATATGTGTTGCACCGCGCGCGAGGGCGCGATCGATCGCCTCAGGCGTCTTCAGTCCGCAGATTTTGATATCCGGTTTCATGGCAGCGAAGTGACACGAAAAGCACTTGGAGTCGAGCCAAATCACGACAAAAGCTGATTTTTGCGAGGCGTCGCTCAGTCGAAATCGATGGCATGCAGTTGACTGCCGTGCCGCTTCAACCAGAGCTTCGCCTCTTCCATGTGGGGGCACAGCTTCTTGCAGAGCGCCCAGAAGCGTGGCCCGTGGTTCATTTCCTTGAGATGAGCGACTTCATGGGCCGCAAGGTAGTCGACCACTGACGGCGGCGCCATGACGATGCGCCACGAAAAGCTCAGGTTTCCCTCCGAGGAGCAGGAACCCCACCGACTGCGGGTGTCCTTCATGGCGATCGACCTGATCGGCGCATTGATCGAGCGGGCATGGAACGTTGCCAACCTCTCGAGATCGGCTCGCGCTTCCTTCTTCAGGAACGTGGCAATCCGGCGTCCGAGATGCTCGGGCATGCCGCTGACCTTGAGCACGGGTTTGCCATCAACGACGACGGCTTCTGTCAGGCCGCGCAGGCTGCCGGTGTGGTGAACGCGATGGGATACGCCCCGAAAGAGAATGGTGCCGCCATCACGAAGACCACTGTCGGGCGTGAATTTGGCAAGCTTGGTCAAGAGCCAGCCCTGATGGCGGTCGAGGAAGGCGTTTACCTCGCGCTGTGCCAATCCGCTCGGGATCGTCATCTTCAGGCCCCGACCACCAGGCTCGATCCGCAAGGTAATGCGGGTTGCCCGCTCGTGCTGCTTGATCGTCAGCGGCATCAGGCGTCCGGCGACGTCAAGCGTTCGCGTTTCCGGCGGAGCCGGTTTTCGAACGCTGCGGCGTGGCTTTGCAAGGAGCGGGAACATGGGCATTTTCTATATGATTCGCTGGAATTCTTGGCAAAGAAAAGCCGGCATCGATGATGCCGGTTCAAGTTTCGGTGCTGAACGGTCCTGGGAATTACGGAGTCTGGTATTCTGCTACCGGACCATTGTCGTCGCGCTTGCCGTTCTTGCGGTCGCGCATGAAGCGGTCAAACTCTTCCTGGTCCTTGGCGCGGCGTAGTTCGCGCATGTAGGAGTCGAAATCCTCGCGCATTTCATCAAGCTTGCGACGCTCTTCTTCCAGCCGGTCGAGCTCGGCCTTGCGCCAATCATCGAAGGCAACATTGCCCGTCGAGAAATGAGGGCGATAGCGGCCATGTGAACGTCGGCAGCCGGCGAAGAATCCATCGGCGGCGCTGTTGGCGTCGCGCTTGAAACCGCGCAAACGCTCCCCAAAGATGATGTAGGCGAGCATGGCGAGACCCAGAGGCCAGAAAACCACGAAGCCGAGGATCATCAGGGCAATGGTAGCCGGAGTCCAATCCGGGCGAAGCAATGCTGACTGGTTCATCGTGCGGTGTCCTCGCATTTTCCGCGTCCGGCGAGATACCGAACGCTGGAATCGATGTGGTTACACGCCTGGCCCGCTTCAAGGCAGCGCCCGCCCAAATCGGACAACGCCTTGAAATACAATCGCTAATTCAGAATATACTAAATCAGGCGGATTTTCCGCCCTTGATCACCCGCTTCACCACGGGCTTTCCGGAACGGGCATGTTCCTTCACGAAGCTGATGATCCGCGGCGCAATCTCCCGGCGGAAGCGTGAGCCGTTGAAGACGCCATAGTGGCCGACGTCGGGCTGCAGGTAGTGCATGCGCATGTTGTCGGGGATGTTGACGCAAATGGTCTGGGCAGCCTTTGTCTGGCCGACGCCGGAGATGTCGTCGTTTTCCCCCTCGACGGTGAGAAGTGCCACGTTGCGGATGGCGGCGGGATCGACAAGCTTACCACGGTGGAGCAGCTCGCCCTTCGGCAGCGCGTGCTTGATGAAGACCTGTTCGACCGTCTGAAGGTAGAACTCCGCCGTCAAGTCCATGACCGCGAGGTACTCGTCATAAAAGTCGCGGTGCTTTTCGGCCGGCTCGCCATCGTTCTTCACCAGATGCATGAAGAACTCCTTGTGAGCGATCACGTGCCGATCGAGGTTCATCGACATGAAGCCGGACAACTGCAGGAAGCCGGGATAGACCGGACGCATGAAGCCCGGCTGCGGCCAGGGCACATTCATGATCACATTATCCGCGAACCATTCCAGCGAGCGTTCCTTGGCGAGCTGGTTGACGGCTGTCGGGTTGATGCGCGTGTCGATCGGTCCGCCCATCAGGGTCATCGATGAGGGCGAAAACGGATCGTTCTCCGCTTCCATGAGGGCGACGGCAGCCAAAACCGGCACGGAAGGCTGACAGACGGCAATCACATGCGTATCCGGGCCCAGGAAGCGAAGCATCTCGATGACGTAGTCGATGTAGTCGTCAAAATCGAAGGTGCCTTCC
Source organism: Rhizobium sp. 57MFTsu3.2 (assembly GCF_012932765.1). Lineage (NCBI taxonomy): Bacteria > Pseudomonadati > Pseudomonadota > Alphaproteobacteria > Hyphomicrobiales > Rhizobiaceae > Rhizobium > Rhizobium sp. 57MFTsu3.2. Next base: position 3,918 of record NZ_JDWI01000038.1, on the reverse strand, counting down.
GCCATCGGCACCATGCGCGCATCGATCCAGTCGGTAATGTAAACGTCGGCGCTTGGCAGCAACGCTTCGACCGTGCCGCGCAGCAGTGTCGCGTAGTGGCCCGACATCGGCGCGACGATGAGAATGCGCGGGTCTGGCGCATGGCTGCTTGGAACATTGCGCGCGAAATGGAGCAGATTGCAGAAGGGATGCGACCAGACGATCTCTTCCCGTACGGCCACCTTTCCTTCCTCGACAACAGTGTCATGCAGACCGACGGCCGGTTTGCCGTAGCGTCGGGTCGTCCGCTCGAACATCTCGAGACTCGCCGCCATCGTACGCCCCCAGGGCGTCTGCGAAATCGGATTGAGGGGATTGGCATAGACCATGCGCATGATATCGGCGAAAGCCCGATAAGGCGCCAATGCGGCATGGTTCAATTCATAAAGCTGATAAAACATGAGATGCGCCACCTTTCTCTAACCTGGAAGACGACGCCGATTGAAAGGCATCGGATTCTTTCCAACGACGTGCTGGCACCTCAACGCAGATTAACAGGTTTTTGTTGCGCAGCAACATTGCCATCCGCACCGCAAAAAGAAATGCCGGGGAATTTACCCCCGGCATGATGGTGCGCTCGAATGCTTAATGATCGCAGAACGGACCTTATCGATCAGCCAGGAAGGTCTGCTTCTGCGTACCCAAGCCTTCAATGCCGAGCTCCACGACGTCGCCAGCCTTGAGGAAGCGCGGCGGCTTCATGCCCATGCCGACGCCCGGAGGCGTGCCGGTCGAGATCACGTCGCCCGGATGCAGCGACATGAACTGGCTGAGGTAAGACACCACATGAGCGACACCATAGACCATGGTTTTCGACGAGCCGTTCTGTATGGTTTCGCCGTTGACCTTCAGCCACATGCCAAGATTTTGCGGGTCGGCAATCTCGTCCTTGGTGACGAGCCAGGGTCCGATCGGACCGAATGTGTCGCAGGACTTGCCCTTGGTCCACTGGCCTGCACGTTCCGTCTGGAAGGCGCGCTCCGAAACGTCGTGGGAAACACAGTAGCCGGCAACATAATCAAGCGCTTCGGCTTCGCTGACGTACTTTGCCGTCTTGCCGATGACGACGCCGAGTTCGACTTCCCAATCGGTCTTTTCGGAGCCACGCGGGATCAGGACATTGTCGTTCGGCCCGACGATGGCCGATGTTGCCTTCATGAAGATCACGGGCTCCGGCGGAACAGTCGCGCCGGTTTCAGCAGCGTGATCAGAGAAATTGAGGCCGATGCAGATGAACTTTCCGGTGCCGGCAACGCAGGCGCCAATGCGACCCGAGGCGAGTTCCGGCAGGCTCTTCGGGTCAAGAGCCTTGAGTTTCGACAGGCCCTCGGGCGAAATCGCTTCGCCGCCGATGTCCGAGACGTGCGCTGACAGATCGCGAATCTTGCCATCGGAATCGAGCATGGCCGGTTTCTCGCGACCAACCTCTCCAACACGCATGAGCTTCATAATATTTCCTCCTAAGCAGCATCCACGTTTTGATCACCTATGAACGAGATATTCACCGGTGTCATTATGGCTTTTTGCCGAAGCGGTACGCTGCTTCAGAAAATTTCGCCTAGATCGGGACCCGCAGGCACGATGCTTGTGGGGTTGAGGCTTTCGATCGAGTAGTAGCCGCGCTTTATATGGTCGAAGTTGACGGTCTCGACGACACCGGGCCAATCGAGCATTCGCCGGCAGAAGCGGCGAAGATTCTTGTAATCCGAGAGACGGCGCAAATTGCATTTGAACAGGCCGTGATAAGCGATATCGAAGCGCACGAGCGTGACAAAAAGACGAACGTCACTTTCAGTCGGATGGTCTGCAAACAGGAAGGGCCGATCGCCAAGCTCTGTTTCCACCCAGTCGAGGCACTTGAATACACCGGCAAACGCTTCCTCGTAGGCAAGCTGCGTTGTGGCAAAGCCCGCGCGGTAGACGCCATTGTTGAGGCTCGGATAGATCCGTTCGTTGAAGGCGTCGATCTCGGTGCGACGCGCTGCCGGATAAAGGTCGATCGGATTGCGAGCAAGATCGCCGAAACCTTCGTTCATCATCCGCAGGATATCAGCCGACTCGTTGTTGACGATCGTCTGCAACTGCTTATCCCAAAGCACGGGCACGGTTGCGCGGCCGGTAAAGTCGCGTGCCGCACTCGTATAGATCTCGTGCATATACGTTGCGCCGTGAATGTGATCCTGCGTGGCGCCCGGATAGTCGCCGAACCGCCAGCCCTGCTTCGTCAATACCGGCTCGACGACTGAAACCGAGATGGCCGATTCCAGCCCTTTCAGCTTTCGACCGATCAGCGTCCGCGATGCCCAAGGGCAGATATAGGCCACGTAAAGATGATAGCGTCCTGCCTCGGCCTTGAAGCCGCCCTCTCCCGAAGGGCCCACGGCGCCGTCCGGGGTGACCCAATTGCGGAAGCTGGAGATCTGACGGACAAAGCCGCCCCTCTCGTCCTTCGCCTGAACCGGCTGCCAATCTTCCGTCCATTTTCCGTTTACGAGCAAGGCGTTTTTCCTCTGACGCTGATTTTGGGGGAACTTAGCGCGCCTTTACGCGCGTGGGAGGCCACTATTGTTGAAACAGACTGTGCACCACCGGAGATGGCGGAGTTGCTTGCCAAACGCATCGGATGGGGCCTAAGGAAGGCAGGAAGGAGCTTGATATGCCTGTTTCGACCTCGACTGTCGCCACCGAACACGCCAGCAAGTATCTCCAACAGCTCTGCAAACACTGGAGCCACAAGTTTACCGTGGAATTCACGGCGAAAAGCGGGCGTGTACCCTTCAGTGATACCGCCGAAGTCACGTTTTCAGCCGATCACGCGGCGCTTTATATGAGATTGTCGGCCGCTGACCCGGCCCAGATAGAGCGATACGAGAATGTCGTTGCCGACCACCTGAAGCGATTTGCTTTCCGCGAAGAACTCCACATCACCTGGAATGCCTGAACAGCACTTGGAAGAGCCATGACAAAGAGCAATAGCCGTGAATCCCAATATTCGATCGACCCCTTGTTTCTCGAGCGCTGGTCACCGCGTGCTTTCACCGGCGAAGTGATCGATGAATCGGAGCTCCTGACGATACTGGACGCCGCGCATTGGGCACCGTCGTCCGCGAACCAGCAGCCGTGGCGCTTCATCTATGCGCTCAAAGGTTCTGAGGACTGGGACAAGTTCGTTGGTCTCCTCGTCGAGTCAAATCAAGAGTGGGCAAAGAACGCCTCGGCGCTGATCTACGTCGTCTCAAGAGGCTTCAGCGGCGACTTCTCCGAAGGCAGGAAAAGCTACACACACTCGTTCGACGCTGGCACTGCTTGGGGTTATCTCGCGCTTCAGGCCCGGCTTTCGGGTTTCTACGCTCACGGGATGGGCGGCATCAAGCACGAAGAGATCCAGCAAACTTTTGCTATTCCCGAGGGTTACCGGGTGGAGGCGGGGGTCGCGTTGGGACGTCTTGCCGATAAGAGCGTCCTTTCGGAGCGGAACCAGGAGCGGGAAGTTCCGAGCCAGCGCAAGCCTCTTTCAGAGGTCGCCTTCCGCGGCAAGTTTATCGCCAACTAGTTCTCACGCAAAAGCCCCGCGTCGATGCGCGGGGCTTATACATTGCGAGGCCGGTGCATCGGTTATGATGCACCGGCCTCGTTTGCCATTGAGGTGATTGCAACACCGCAGTGACGATGCGCAGAGCGGTTGGTCCTAGCGGGCCTGAACTTTCGTTCGTAAAAAAGCAGAACCCTTTGCGCATTTCGAGGCTTCGTCGAACCGTTGAGAGAGCTTCGCGCTCGCGTATAAGGGAGACATCGCCTCATGACCTATACTAGCCGCTTTATCGGCATCGACATATCGAAATCGTCCTTCGACATCTGCGTGCTTCCCGACATGCACTC
>NZ_JDWI01000037.1:0-50383 GCF_012932765.1 Rhizobium sp. 57MFTsu3.2 | reverse complement strand
GGTCGTTGGGCAGCCCAGGATTGGAGAGTGCTGTTCCTTCAGCCCGGTTGCGCCGCCGCCTACCGTGCTTGACCAGGCCGTTGCGGTCGAGGACGGCATGCACGGTTGAGATCGCCGGCGTGTGAACATCCGGATACAGCCGCGCCAGCCGCTCCCTGATCTTCGGTGCGCCCCAGTTGGGCTTGTCCTGCTTGGTCCGCACAATCAGCTTCTCGATTTGGAAAGGAAGCTGATTGGCGTGCCGGTAAGGCCGTCGCGATCGATCTGTCAGTCCTTCCAGACCGCTGTCGTTATAGCGGCTGATGATCTTGTGACCGGTCTTGCGGGAGATGCCGAATTCGCGGCACAGCGCCGCTATCTTCTCGCCATCCAGAACCCGCGCAACGAATTTGAGACGTTCGTCCATGCGGTTGCACTCCTGCCAAGGCACCTTCGCTCTCCTCGCAAAGGCCAAAAGTGTAACCCATGTCTCCGGTATGAACTGTCACCCCTCTCTCGGGAAGGACACCAGCAATGATGAAGTCTTTTGCCGCGGTGTCAGCCGCGAACGGAGGCCGCGTAGCAACTCAGAATACTCGACATAGAAGAAAGGCGACCAATGGGCCGCCTTCCAAACGCTCGCTCTGCCGTTTCTTACTGCGCGGGTTGTGCCGGCGCCAGGAACTCGGCGCAATAGGACGGGCCGTTCACGCCCGGGATGTCGCCGACGACGCGGATGCTGCGGATCGTGTAGTCGGAGCTGGTGACGATTTCCGCCTGGCAGCGCAGGTATTGCGTGCGGGCAGCCGCGATCTGCTTGCCGCGCTTGCCATCCGCGCCTTCTGCGTATTTCGCCGGGGTGCGAACCGTCTTGTAGCCGCCCTTCCAGGTGTAGGTGACGCTGGAGCCGTTCTCGACATCGTTGATCGGCGGGCCGAATGCGGCAAAGAACTTGCCGGCCGACTGGCCAACCCAGCGACTGGAGATCGGATCTGCGGAGGTCGGAATCGTCGTGCAGCCGGCAAGCGCAATGGCAAGCCCAGCCGCGGCAAAGGTGCGGAGTTTCATTCTATCGTCCTTGAAAAGTTGTCGCGCATTCGACAGCGGGAATCGCTGGTCTGCAGCGGTTTCCGCTTGTCCCGCCGAGGGCTTTAACGCGGAACCCGGCAAAAGAAAATCGGCCCGCCTTGGCAATCGCAAAATTTGCCGCAAGTGTGTCATTTTGCTCCACTTAGTGCTCTCAGGAGGTGCGCCGGCCCTGTCGGCAAAAAATGCGCCGGCTTTTGAATTTTGGTGCTTGCGCAACGAGATGGGCCGGTCTATAGAGGCGCCGCTGGTCACGGAGTGTAGCGCAGTCTGGTAGCGCACCACGTTCGGGACGTGGGGGTCGAGTGTTCGAATCACTCCACTCCGACCAGCCGAAACCCCTGCTCTGCAGGGGTTTTTCATTTGTGCCAATGGACGCACAAAAACCTCACCGACAGATTCAGCAATTGATTGGAATTCCAATCCGTCGGAAAGCCGTCGGCGGCTACAAATTCTCGACTGTGGTTCGCTTAAGCCGACGGCGAAGACAAACGCGCCGCCGCCGCGGACTCGCGGAAAGAGCAACTCGAAATGCCGTCATCTCTGTTGGCTGGACAGGTGGGAGGTTGGGCGGCGATTTGGGGACGAGTGATAATTGAAACGCTGATGCCGAAGCTCCGTTGTACGAGCTGTGGAAATGTGGGGTGCATCTCCAGTGGATCTTGGCTCTTTACTTCGTGTCCATCCGAATTACCCGTCCGGAAGCCGTAACTGTGCATTCTAGAGTGTAATGTCGGGTGGCGATCGTCAGAAGCCAGGTGGGACCGGTCCGCTCGGCTGCCTTGACGACGTTCGTTCCCCCTCGAGGGCTCTGATATCGATCGGCCCGTCGGCTGCACGCGCGCAAAGCGCGAGCCGGAACGTTGCTCAAGTCCGGCGATCCGGCGGAAGCTTCGCCGCATGCAGACGGCTTCAATTGATCGATACGCGAGTAGCGGCCAAACGACACGCGTACATCGACACACGTGCCCGTCTTGTCGTTCCACCAAGTGCTGCTCCTGACGTGTCGGTAGCCACGGGCTTGCATCTTGGACGCAGCGTCCGTCGCGCGAGTACCGACGAGATCGGCGATATCACTGGGCGCGGCGGCGAAAGCAAAAATAGAAAACGAGCAAAAGATGGCCGCAAGGCCGACTATCCTCTTCACGAAATCCTCCTTGAAACGAGCCTCTGAAGACCATCGCTTTGCCATCCGCGGTCAAGCGGGTGCCTGGAACAGTAGCCGCAATAGTCGGTAGAGAACATGTCTTCTCGGTGGAGCGGACCACAAACGAGACCAACGGTTAAGTACGCAACAGTAAATTTACGGCTCGTGAAGATCCACGATATCTCGGGATTTCTCGGGACGAGCCTGGGAGTCCTAGAGCGGTCTACGGCAAACACCGGATCCGCCATCAAAAGGAATTGACTTGGCTGTCACTAAGGGCCGGGTCGGGCGGGAGGTTTTCGATGTCCAGCCGAAAAGCCGCGGAGGCGGGCTTTTTTCTTACGCCGCCATTTAGCTTCCTTGCTGTGAACAACACAACTACAGCCTCTGGAACATTCAGCCGAAAGGTCGCATCGGCGTCGCTGTCGCAAACGGAGGCTTAGATGTCGTATTTCGGTATCCATAAAAATAAGCGAGAACTAAAGTACGCAGCTTCACATAAAGATATATCAGACAAGCGCGCTTCGGCGGGCGGGGAACAGTGCATGAAGACCTCAGAATACAAAGCTGCGGTTGCCGTCACGGGACTGAGCGCCGCTGGTGTCCAAAAGCTCTTTGGTGTCGATCAGACGACGACACGTCGCTGGGCGTCGGGTGAAACCGAAGTACCGCGCGCGGTCGGCCTGTGCCTGCTGTTGATGGCGTCGGCAAACGTGTCCGTCGCGCAGGCTGAGATCTTGGCCGATGACACCGATGTCAGGCTTGCCAGGATCGCGTAAGTCGGCTTGCCCAATCATTTCAGCAATCGGATGCAGCACCCGTAGTGGCCAGGGTCCCCGACCCTCGGGCCCGGCTACGGACGCACAGCCCCCTTTGCTTCGATCCGGCACCGCTGGTGCAGCGGCTGTTCCGGCTTCGAGCGCGCTAAGCTCCGAGAATGGCATCGATTTCGGCAATCAGGGTCGCATAGGTCTCGATATGCCGATAATACTCGTTGCGGATCTGCTCGGTGATATCGGAGAGCGGCCCGCCATCCTCCGCGCGGAAGTGTTTGACGTCGTTCTCGGACATGGATTTGAGATTGTCCTCGTATTCCTTGACCCTCTGAACATAGTCTTCCCGAAGTTTTTCCAGACTCATCGATCCCTCCTGAGCTAGCGAGGCACCGCGGACAGTCTGCCGCGGCGACGGCAATCTAAAGGTTGCCTAGAAGAGATGCGGCGCTTAAACCAGATTGACAATCCCGGCCCGTGAAAAGTGAACCAATGAGCAGCTCGAACTTCTACTCCAGCATGGGCGGCCTGCCGCCGCAGACCGAACTCCTCTCCAGCAAGGCGGTGTTCACGACGGCCTATGCCGTCATCCCCCGCAGCGTCATGACTGACATCGTCACCAGCTACTTCCCGCACTGGGAAGGGACACGTGCCTGGGTGATCTCCCGCCCGCTGACCGGTTTTTCCGAGACGTTCTCGCAGTACATCATGGAAGTGCAGCCGGGTGGCGGCAGCGACCGGCCGGAACCGGAGAAGCGCGCCGAAGGCGTGCTCTTCGTCGTCGACGGTGAGATGACCGTCGAGTTCGACGGAAAGGCACACCAAATGCGCCCCGGCTCCTTCGCTTTCCTGCCCGCCGGCTCCCGTTGGGCGCTGTGGAACAAGAGTGCTGCACCCGTAAAGTTTCACTGGATCCGCAAGGCGTTCCAAGAGGTCGAGGGGCAGGAGCCGCCGCCGGCGATCTTCACGCATGAGGAAAATCACCCGCCGCAGCCGATGCCGGATACGGACGGCGCCTGGGCCACGACGCGCTTCATCGCCCCGGCCGATCTTCGCTACGACATGCACGTCACCATCGTCACCTTCGAGCCCGGCGGCGTGATCCCGTTCATGGAAACGCACGTGATGGAGCACGGCCTCTACGTGCTCGAGGGCAGGGCCGTCTATCGTCTCAACAAGGATTGGGTCGAAGTCGAAGCCGGTGACTTCATGTGGCTGCGCGCCTTCTGCCCGCAGGCCTGCTATGCCGGCGGTCCCGGACGCTTCCGCTACCTGCTCTACAAGGACGTCAATCGCCACATGCCACTGTGGTAGGGGTCACGCGGCGAGTTTAGAATGAGAAACGGGGCCGATGTGGCCCCGTTTTCGTTTGCCTAGATGTCGCTTGCCGCGTTCGACCAGAGGTCGGCCGCCTCAGCGGCGGTCATGCGCCGCACCTCCGCCTCATGGCGGCGGTTGGCGAAGAGTTCGCTCGCCATGATCTGGTCGGCGAGGTCGGCCGGCAGCGACAGGATCACGCGGGCATCGCCGCCGTGGATGCCGCCGAGCTCGCTCCGCTTTCCGCTGACCATGCCGCCGGCCACTGTGTTGTTGGTGTCGGGGTCGATCAGGATGAAGGAGCCGGTCGCCCGGTTCTGCTCGTAGGGGTCGAAGATCGCCTGTTCGTCGAAGGCGAGGCGCACCTTGCCGATCGCATTCATGTAGAGCGTATCGACCGGGGCCCAGGCGCCGGTCTTCAGCTCGAGCTGCGCCACCGGCTGCACCTGTACGCGCTGGCGACGGCTGCCGCTCTTCAGCCAATAGCGCTTGCCGGCTTCGATACCCTCCGGCTGCAGCGCGACGATCTGCGCGTCGAAGGAGATGCCCACCTGCGGCTGGCTGTCGATCGAGACGATCATGTCGCCGCGTGCAACGTCGACCTGCCGGTCGAGAACCAGCGTGATCGCATCACCGGCAACGGCGGCGTTGCGCACGAGATCGAAGGTGACGATCTTGGAAACGTTGGCGATCATACCCGAGGGCAGGATCATGACGCTATCACCCGGCTTGACGGAACCGCCGGCAACGGTGCCCTGGTAGCCGCGGAAGCTTTCCCCCGGACGCGAGACGCGCTGCACCGAGAAGCGGAAGCCTGTCGCCTGCGAGGAGCGGACGGTCGCAAGCTCGAGCGTCTCGACCAGCGTCGGGCCGGCGTACCACGGCATCGATGCCTCGCCGGAATAAACGACGTTCTCGCCCTTCAGGGCCGACATCGGGATCGCGGTGATCTGCTTGACGCCGAGCGACAGCGCGAATTCGCGGAACTCGTGCGTAATCTTCTCGAAGCCGGCGCGATCGTAGTTCGTCAGGTCGATCTTGTTGATGGCAAGCACGAACTGCTTGATGCCGAGCAGCGAGGCGATCGTTGCGTGGCGACGCGTCTGCTCCAGAATGCCGGCGCGCGCGTCGACCAGGAGCACGGCGAGATCGGCGGTGGAGGCGCCGGTTGCCATGTTGCGGGTGTACTGCTCGTGGCCGGGCGTGTCGGCAACGATGAAGGAGCGCTTGTCGGTCGAGAAGTAGCGATAGGCGACATCGATGGTGATGCCCTGTTCGCGCTCGGCCTGCAGGCCGTCGAGCAGCAGTGCGAAGTCGGGCAGGCCGAGATCGTTCTGCTTGCCGGTGGAATCGCGCTGCAGCGTGGCGGCCTGGTCTTCCTTGACGGCCTTGGTATCCCAGAGCAGGCGGCCGATCAGGGTGGACTTGCCATCATCGACGCTGCCGCAGGTGATGAGGCGCAGCGGTCGCGAGTCGCGCGTTGCCGTCGCAGGATCTGCGGCGGGCACGGCAAGGGCGTGTGCGGCGGTTACGGCTGCGGTCATCTCAGAAATATCCTTCACGCTTCTTCTTTTCCATGGAACCGGACTGGTCGCGGTCGATGGCGCGGCCCTGTCGTTCGGAGACAGTGGCAATTTCGAGTTCGGCAATCACCTCTTCGAGCGTGGTCGCCTTCGATGGGATGGCGCCTGTCAGCGGAAAATCGCCCAGGGTGCGGAAACGGATCATGCCTTCCTGGCGCACTTCGCCGGGCAACAGTTCCAGCCGCGGATCTTCGGCAAGGATCATCATGCCGTCGCGCTCAACATAGGGGCGCTTCTTGGCGTAGTAGAGCGGCACGAGCGGAATGTCTTCGGCCTGGATGTAGCGCCAGATATCGACTTCGGTCCAGTTTGACAGCGGGAAGACGCGAACGCTTTCGCCCTTGCGGATCTGGCCATTATAGATGTTCCAGAGTTCCGGGCGCTGGTTGCGCGGATCCCAGCGATGGTCTGGTGTGCGGAAGGAATAGATGCGTTCCTTGGCGCGGCTGGCTTCCTCGTCGCGGCGCGCGCCACCGAAGGCGGCATCGAATTGGCCGGCGTCGAGGGCCTGGCGCAGCCCTTCGGTCTTCATGATGTCGGTAAAGGCGGCCGAGCCATGCGTGAACGGCGTGATGTTTTCGGCCGCACCGCGCGGATTGATGTGCTCGATCAGGTCGAGGTCGTATTTCTTCGCGGTTTCATCGCGAAAGGCAATCATCTCGCGGAATTTCCAGCCGGTGTTGACATGCAGCAGCGGGAAGGGGACGCGACCGGGGTAGAAGGCCTTACGGGCCAGATGCAGCAGGACCGACGAATCCTTGCCGATCGAGTAGAGCATGACGGGACGCTCGAATTCGGCGGCGACCTCACGGAAAATGTGGATCGCTTCGTTTTCGAGAGCCTTCAAATGCGGGTCGAGCGGCGGCTTCGCGCTCCGGGGATTGTTGAGTTCCGTATCCGGACGGCTATCGGGCATTTCTGACTCCAGGCTTCAATCATTCTCGGAAGGGAGGCATCCGGAATGGGTGCATTTCAGACTTCGAGGAGCGCAGGCGACGGGCCGCGCTCCGATCCCGAAGTCGACGGGTTACTGTTGTGCGGCAATCGCCGAGGCCTCTTCAGCCACGTGCAGGCCGCATTCGCGCTTTTCGTCCTGTTCCCACCACCAGCGGCCGGCGCGTTCCGGCTCGCCCGGCTTGATCGCCCGGGTGCAGGGTTCGCAGCCGATCGAGGGATAGCCGCGGGCGTGCAGCGGATTGATCGGCACGCCGTTGTCGGCGACATAGGCCTTGATAACGTCGAGGTCCCAGTCGGCGAGCGGGTTCACCTTCAGGAGATGACGCTCCGCGTCATATTCCGCAAACGGCGTCTCAGCGCGGTTGGCCGATTGGCCACGGCGCAGGCCGGTGATCCAGATCGTCGCCCCTGCCAGGGCTCGCGCAAGCGGCTTCAACTTGCGCACGCCACAACAGGCATGCCTGGCTTCGACGCTCTCATAGAAGCCGTTGAGGCCGTACTTGGCGGCATAGGCATCGATATCTGCCTGTTCGGGCTCGTAACGGCTGATGTGAAGATCGTATTGCTTCTCGGTCTCGTCGATCAGCGCCAGCGTTTCCGGAAACAACCGTCCGGTCTGCAGCGTCACGACGTCGATCGGAAGGCGGTGGTTGCCGATTTCGGCGGTGATGACTTGGTCCTCGATGCCGAGGGAGGTGGTGAAGACGACGCGGCCGCCAAGGCCGGCGACGAGCGACAGACGCTCCGCAAGGTCAAGGCTCGCGAGGTTCGCGTTCAGCGTTTCCGCTTCAGCGTTCGGATTGGCAGCAACAGTCATGGGGATCCTGTCCTTGATGTTGGCCGGAGTATCGCAGGTCGGGCTTGGATCGGACAGAAAAACGGATTTCGAAAGCAGGCGCGATAGGAGCAAATATCTCTCCCCGGCCGCTGCAATGCGGAAAAGCAGCCGCACCGCGATGGTTTGTCGACGGTCAGCCCAATTGTCTATTGATTTAGTAGAGTAACACGTTGCCTGTCAATCGGAAATGTGAATTGATGACATCGCAAGTGCATTTTGACGTAGATTTGCAGTATTGGCCGAGGGTGAAAAAACAAGGCCAAAAACCTTGTCTCTCAAGGGTTTCGCCGGCTTGTTCAAATTCCGTTCATGCTGCGCATGCCATAGAGACAGGATCCTGCTTGCGGCGGGTCTGTGATTCCGCCCGCCATGTGTGTGTCGACGGTCAAAAATGATTACGCAAAAGGCAAAATATGCGCTGAGGGCGCTGACGGTATTGGCGGCAGCCGATGACGGCGAGCCGGTGATGATCTCAGACATTGCGGCGCAGCAGAAGATCCCAAAGAAGTTCCTTGAACAGATCCTTCTCGACCTGAAGCACCAGGGCATCGTCGTCAGTCGCCGCGGCAAGACGGGCGGGTATCTGCTGCTGAAGCCGGCCGACATGATCACCTTCGGCGAGGTGCTGCGCATCATCGACGGGCCGATCGCACCGCTTCCCTGCCTCTCGATCACCGCTTATCGCAAATGCGATGATTGCGATGGAGAGCAGAACTGCGAGATCCGCCATGTTTTCGCCAAGGTGGCGGATGCGACCCGCAAGGTGCTGTTCTCCACGACGATCGCAGATGCTGTCGCGCCGGCAAAGGTCGCGGAAGTCACCCGTTTACTCGCCTAGGCCTAATCATCGTCCATGCTGCTGCATGTTGCTTGAGACCATCAGGCGGATAAAGGTCGCTTCAAGATTCGGTGAGATAGCTTTCCATTGCTTGGTGCTACGCCAATTCGCCCCTGTCCTGAGGTAGGGAGAAACGAACATGCGTCTCATGAACTCGAAACGGATGGCAATTGGTGCGGTCCTCGCGCTGACCTTGGCGTCGGGAGCCGCGGCGCACCACGGCTGGTCGTGGGCCGAGGGAGAGCAGACGGAATTGCATGGCACGATCGAAAAGGTCACGATGGGTGGGCCGCACCCGACGCTCGACGTTGCGACCGCCGCCGACGGCGTCTGGCTCGTCGAACTCGGCAATCCCAGGCAGACCGAACGCTCGGGCTTTGTCGAAGGCTCCGCGAAGAAGGGGAATCCGATTGTCGTCCTCGGAAACCGTTCGCTGAAGGCCGACGAGAAACGGATGAAGGCCGTGCGCATCACGGTCGCCGACAAGCGCTACGACATCTATCCGGAACGGATCCAGACGAACTAGAACCTTTCAATTTAACCCCGAAAGGCTCTAGGCGATGGCGATCGAGTTCCTGGAATGGCTCGCCGCAACCCCGCTGTCGTCAGGGCTGCGGCGCTCGGCGCTTGTCTACATGGCCGTCAACGCCGCCCATATCCTTTCGATCGGCCTGCTGATCGGGGCGATCCTGCCGCTGGATCTGCGGCTGATGGGCTGCTTCGGCTCGGTGCCGCTGGCGGTGCTTGGCCCGTTCCTGTCGCGGGCCGCGGCTGTCGGGCTCGTGGGAGCTGCTATCACCGGCTTTGCCCTTTTCAGCGTCAAGCCGATGGAATACGCCGGAAATCTGGCCTTCCTCGCAAAGCTGGGGCTGCTGGTGCTCGGCATCGTGAACGCGGCCGTGGTCCATGCCCAGGCTGCCTGGCGGCGGGCCGTGTCAGGCTCTGCGCCCGCGTTCAGCTTGCGCCTGCAGGCGGGCCTTTCCGCGGCCGTATGGATATCCGCGCTCCTTGCCGGCCGCTGGATCGGCTTTGTCTGATGGCGATCGGCAGATTTACCGATCGCTCGTTTCCCAGCGCGGATTGATCCACGGCTCCTGGTTGGAGCGCGGCAGCGGCTGCTTGCCGAGGATATGGTCGGCAGCCTTCTCGCCGGTCATGATCGACGGGCCGTTGAGATTGCCGTAGGTGACGTGCGGGAAGATCGAGCTGTCCGCGACGCGCAGCCCGTCGACGCCGATGACGCGCGTTTCGGGATCTACGACCGCCATCGGGTCGGTTTTCGCGCCCATCTTGCAGGTGCCGCAGGGGTGATAGGCGCTTTCCAGGTGCTCGCGCAGGAAGGCGTCGATCTGTTCGTCGGTCTGGACGGCCTCCCCCGGCTGGATCTCCGGGCCGCGATACTGGCCGAAGGCCTTCTGGCCGAAGATCTCGCGGGTCAGCCGCACGCAATGGCGGAATTTTTCCCAGTCCTCGGGATGGCTCATGTAGTTGAAGCGAATGACAGGATCGGCCTTCGGGTCCGAGGAGCCGAGCGTGACGTTGCCGCGCGACTTCGACAGGTTGTAGCCGACATGCACCTGGAAGCCGTGGCTCTTGGCCGCCGCCTTGCCGTCATAGCTGATCGCGACCGGCAGGAAGTGGTACTGGATATCGGGCTGCTTGACGCCAGCCGCCGAGCGCAGGAAGGCGCAGGCCTCGAACTGGTTCGAGGTGCCAAGCCCCGACTTGGTGAACATCCATTGCGCGCCCGCGACCCCCTGCCAGAACCAGGGCAGCCAGGAATAGAGCGAAACCGGCTTGGTGCTAACCTGTTGGAAATAGAATTCCATGTGGTCCTGCAGGTTGGCGCCGACGCCCGGCCGGTCTGCCTTTACCTCGATCCCAATTTCCTGCAGATGCGCGCCGGGCCCGATGCCCGACAGCATCAGGAGCTTCGGCGAATTGAAGGAGGAGGCCGAGACAATGACCTCGCGGTTCGCCTTGACGATCTCGATCTTGCCGCCCCGCTCGATTTCGACGCCGGTTGCCCGGCCGTTCTCGATCACCACCTTGTGGGCGTGGCCGTAGACGACCTCCACGTTCGGTCGTTTCAGCGCCGGTTTCAGATAGGCTGACGCGGCCGACCAGCGGCGACCGCCGAAAATCGTCTGCTCCATCAGTCCGAAGCCTTCCTGCTTCGAGCCGTTGTAGTCCTCGGTCGCCTCGAAGCCTGCCTGCTTGCCGGCCTCGATGAAGGCGCGAAACAGCGGGTTGCGGAAGACACCGCGCTGGACGTGCAGCGGTCCATCCTTGCCGCGCCAGCCTTCCTCGCCGCCGTGGCTGTGCTCCATCCGCTTGAAGTAGGGGAGGACGTCGGCATAGGCCCAGCCTTGCGCGCCGAGCTCTTCCCAGCGGTTATAGTCCTCGGCGTGGCCGCGCACATAGACCATGCCGTTGATCGAGGAGGAGCCGCCGATCACCTTGCCGCGCGGCGCGGTGATCCGCCGGTTGTTCAGGTTCGGCTCGGGCTCGGAGAGATAGCCCCAGTTGTAGCGCTTCATGCTCATCGGCCAGGCAAGGGCGGCCGGCATCTGGATGAACGGCCCGAAGTCGGAGCCGCCCGCCTCGATGACGATGACGGTATTCTTGCCGTCTTCCGAAAGCCGGTAGGCAAGCGCCGAGCCCGCCGAGCCGGAGCCGATGATGACGAAATCTGCCTGCTGCATGATGTGCTTCTTTTCCGATTCACCACCTCGTCCTCGGGCCCGCTGGAGAGCCGATCGGGACGAAGCGAAATTGAATGCTACCTGCCGGGACCGGCCGCCTGCTGCCTCAATAGGGCGCCTGCACCGGCCCCATGCCGACATAAACCGTCTTCAGCTCCGAATAGTGCTCCAGCGCGGCCAGCGAATTTTCGCGTCCGAAGCCGGATTGCTTGGAGCCGCCGAACGGGATTTCGACAGGGCAGAGATTGTAGGTGTTGATCCACAGCGTGCCCGCCTCGAGCTGGTCGACGACGCGATGGGCGCGCGTCAGGTCTGATGTGAAGACGCCGGCGGAGAGGCCGAATTCCGTCGCATTGCCGCGAGCGATCACCTCGGCCTCGTCGTCGAAGTCAAGCACGCACATGACGGGGCCGAAGATCTCCTCGCGGGCGATCGTCATCTCGTCGGTGACGTCGGCAAAGACCGTCGGCTGCACATAGTAGCCTTCGCCGGAGACGTTGTTGGGGATGCCGCCACCGGTGACGAGGGTCGCACCCTCGGCCTTGCCCTTCTCGATGTAGGAGAGAACCTTGTCGCGCTGCGCCCAGGACACCATCGGCCCGAGCTGCGTCGCCTCGTCCATCGGATCGCCGATGGCGATCGCCTCGGTGCGGGCTTTCAACCGCTTGAGGAATTCCGCCTTGATCTTCCGCTGCACGAAGACGCGTGTGCCGTTCGAGCAGACCTGGCCGGTCGAATAGAAGTTGCCGAGCATGGCGCCGCCGACGGCGCTGTCGATATCGGCATCGTCGAAGACGATTAGAGGCGACTTGCCGCCGAGCTCCATGGTGACGTGCTTGAGGCTGCCGGCAGCGGCCGCGGCGACCTTGCGGCCGGTCGGAACCGAGCCCGTCAGCGACACCTTGGCGACATCAGGATGGTTGACCAGCAGCGGTCCCGTCTCGCGATCCCCCTGGATGACATTGTAGAGCCCCTTCGGCAGGCCCGCCTCATGAAGGATCTCGGCAATGGCAAGGGCCCCAAGCGGTGTGTTTTCCGACGGCTTGAAGACCATGGCATTGCCGGCGGCGAGCGCCGGTGCACCCTTCCAGCAGGCGATCTGCTGCGGATAGTTCCAGGCGCCGATGCCCACGCAGACGCCAAGCGGAACACGCTTGGTGTAGGCGAAATCGCCACCGAGCGGGATGTAGGAGCCATTGAGGCCGGCAGCTGCAATGCCGCCGAAGAACTCGAAGCTGTCGGCGCCTGATGTCGGGTCGGCGACGATCGTTTCCTGGATCGGCTTACCAGTATCCAGCGTCTCCAGTTCGGACAGCTCGCGATTGCGTTCGCGAATGAGGTCAGCGGCGCGCTTCAGGATACGGCCGCGCGCCGTCGGGCTCATCGCAGCCCATTCCGGCTGGGCGCGCTTGGCCGATGCGATCGCCTTTTCGACGATAGCAGGGGTTGCCGCGTGCAGCCGGGCGATGACTTCGCCGGTCGCCGGATAGATGCTTTCGATGACGCTGCCCGCGTCATCCTCGACATATTCGCCGTCGATGAAATGGGAGGCTTTCGGCTGGGCTCTGAGGGTCACTGAATCTGTCCTTTCGCAAGGGCGGCAAGCTGTGAATTGATATAGTCTTCGGTAAGCGCGATCGATGCCTCGATGCTGACAGGCGCCGACCTCAGACTTTGGCGGATGTAGAGCCCGTCGATCATCGCAGCCGCGCCTTCGGCAATGCGTTCTGCGGCATCGTAAGGGCAGAGCGCTTTCAGGTTGGCGATGAGGTTCGACTGCAGACGGCGGGCATAGATGACAAGGAAGCGCCGGGTTTCCTCGGAGCGCTGCGCCTCGGCGTAGAAGGCCAGCCAGGCGGCGATTGTTGCCGGCGCGAACTGGTCTGCCTGGAAGCTGACGCGGATGACGGCGGAGAGCTTCTCGCGCGGTGCGTCAACCGCCTTCAGCGCAGTCACGACGTCGTCGCGCAGCTGCTTGAGGAGAGAGCGGACAGTCTCGATCAGCAGTTGTTCCTTGCTGCCGAAGTAATGATGCGCCAGCGCCGGCGACACACCGGCCTGCCGGGCAATTTCGGACATGGTGACAGTCAGCGAGCCGTGATCGCCGATCACGCGCAGCGCGGCATCGACAAGCGCCTTGCGGCGAACCGGCTCCATTCCGACCTTGGGCATCGCATCACTCCATGAAGATGCCATCCAGCATAATTTTGATTGACTGATCAATCAATAAAAATCTGGCAACACTTCCAGAAGGCTAACCTCTTCCAATTCCGCGATTTTGCGGCATATTCTTTTACCAACCAGGAGGTGTGCCATGGCAGATATTTCTGATCGACTGGGTTTTTCGTCGCTGCAATCGAAATGGGGTTGGTTCGCGGCACTTGGCGTGCTGCTGATCGTCTGCGGCTTTATCGCGTTGGCAAACGTCGCGCTCGCAACCGTTGTCTCCGTCTACTATGTCGGAATCCTGATGCTGGTCGGCGGCGTGGTCTACCTGATCCACGCCTTTCAGGTGAGAAACTGGGAGCAGGCGCTGGTTTGGGCCTTGAGCGGCGTTCTCTATCTGCTGGCCGGTTTCTTTGCCTTCGAGAATCCCCTTCTGGCATCGGCCGTGTTGACGCTGTTTCTGGCGATCGCCTTGCTCGTTGCTGGCGTGTTCCGAATCTGGGTCGGCTGGCGCATGCGCCCCGTGAAAGGATGGGGCTGGGTCCTTGTGAGCGGTATCATCACGGCGCTGGCTGGCGTGGTTATTGCGCTCGGATGGCCGGTCAACAGCCTTTGGATCCTGGGACTTTTCCTCGCCTGTGACCTTCTGCTGCAGGGTTGGTCGATGCTCGCTTTCGGTCTTGCGGTCCGTCGCTGACTTATGCCCGCAATTCACAGGCAGACATCACGGACTGTTTCCTTTTTGACAAGTATGTGAGTGGGGTCTAAAATTTCGCCCAATAAGAGGCAGCCGAGGCGGCGGCGTCGGCAATGCCGTGGACGGGTTAATCCGTCTCCCAGAGGACAGGCACTGTCCGACGAGGCAAAGGGAGGAATCTCATGCCGATGGTTACCGTATCCATTTCGCCGCTGCAGGCTGCGGATATCCGCGCCGCTGTCGACAATGGCACCTATGCGTCAAGCAGCGAGGTTGTGCGCGAGGCCCTGCGCATGTGGGAGGCCGCCCGCAAACTCGGCGGATGCCCCGAAGGCGCCTTCGATCAGAGCGGCGTCTCCCGGGGTGGCAAATGCGTCGCTGACATGTTCGCCGATCATGAGGCTGAGAACAGGCATACAGCCTGACCAAGCCATTGATTGATCGATAAAATTCGATCGAAAATGGACGTGGTTTCACAAAAGTTTCATATTCGGGAAAGGGTTCGTTGATCCTTCTCCGCCAGTTTCCCTGCGCAAAACAATAAGACACAGTGGAGATTGGCATGTCTTTGGCTGCCACCGTCGATCCGGCGCTTGTTCGTCGCTACGCCAGCGATCAGATCGTGACCCTTGCGAAACTCGTCATCGAGAACGCGTTCCAGCCCATCGTGGAAGCAGGGACGGGAGTGGCGTTCGGCTATGAATCGCTGATGCGCGGGCAGGAACGCATCGGCTTCAACTCCCCGATCGAAATCCTCGACGAGGCTCACAAGAACCAGCAGCTTCTGCAACTGGAGCAGATGGTGGCAAGCCGTGCGCTTGCGAAGTTCGCAACGCTGCCGCACTTTTCCAGTTCGACACTGTTCCTCAATCTCGATGTTCGGCTGATCCCGCATGGTGAGCGCCTGGTGGAAGGCCTGCTGCAGCACCTGAAGCTCGCCAATATTCCTCCGTCTTCCATCTGTTTCGAGTTTTCCGAACGCTTCGACAATACTAGCGTGCCCGAATTTGCGGCGCTCGTATCGCTTCTCCGCAAGGCCGGCTTCAAGCTGGCGATCGACGATTTCGGTGTCGGCCACGGCGAGATGAAGCTGCTCTGCGACCACCCGGTCGATTACCTGAAGATCGACCGCCATTTCATCGCCGACATCGACAGCAGCCCGCGCAAGCGCCATCTTCTGAAAAACATCGTCCACATCGCCCATGTGCTCGGCACTCGCGTCATCGCCGAGGGCATCGAGACGGAGGCGGAATTCGTCGCCTGCCGCGAGTTCGGCGTCGATCTCGTCCAAGGCTGGTTCGTCTCCCGCCCGACCACCCATGTCACCGAGTTGCAGCCGTCGTTTCCGCACCTGTTGGACCTCGGCAAGAGCAAGCGAAATCCGCAATCGCTCGACGAGATCCTGATCCGCAAGCAGATCGAGATGCTGCCGACAGTCTATGAAAACGACACGATCGACAGTGTCTTCGAGCTGTTCCGCCGCAATCCGCAGCAGGCGTTTTTCCCGGTGCTGAATGCGAACGGCGAGCCGCGCGGTATCCTGCACGAACGCCATCTGAAGGAATACATCTACCAGCCTTTCGGTCGCGACCTCCTGAAGAACAAGGTCTACGAGCGAACGATCTCCCACTTCGTCGAGATGGCGCCGATCGTCGGGCTTGATTCCGATACCGAACAGCTAATGGCGATCTTCGCCAACATGGAAGGCACGAACTGCCTGCTTTTGACCGACAACATGCGCTATGCGGGTGTCGTGTCAGCCGCCTCGCTCATCAAGGTCATGAATGAGAAGAAGCTGAAGACGGCCCAGGACCAGAACCCTCTGACCGGACTGCCGGGCAACAGGGCGATCCGCGACTTCATGCGCGAGTCCAGCCTCGATGGCGACGAGAAGCGTCACTTCTGCTACTGTGATTTCGACAACTTCAAGCCGTTCAACGATGCCTATGGCTTCCATCTCGGCGACCACGCGATTTCGCTCTTTGCCGCCCTCATGCGCCGCTATTTTTTCGCCGAACGTCATTTCCTCGGGCATGTCGGCGGCGACGATTTCTTCATCGGCGTCCGCGGCTGGGCCAAGGAAGAGCTGACAGAAATTCTCGACCGCCTGATCAGCGATTTTCACGACGATGTGCTCGGCCTCTATTCCGATACGGATCGCGCCGCTGGCAGCATTCGCGGCCATGACCGCGCAGGCGTCGAGGCACTGTTCCCGCTGATGCGCTGCTCGATCGGCGTGCTGGAGCTACCGGAAGGTCTTGTCATCGACGACACCAATCGCGTCAGCGCCGAAATTGCTCACATTAAGGCCGAGGCTAAGGAAAGCGAGGAGGGGCTCGTCTTCCACCTCCTGGGCGAGACGAATTGACGCCATCCGTTCTTCCTGCCTTCTCAAATCCGAAGCGCTGGACTATCTCACGTGCTTTCGGAACGAGGAGACCGGACCATGTCTTTGCCCACGCAGATGCGCTTCATCGACCTGCCGAGCTTCGGCGCGCCTGAAGTGATGCGGATTGCCACCGGACCCTTGCCGATACCGGGCGAGGGGCAGCTTCTCATTCGCACCGAGGCGATCGGCGTCAACCGGCCCGACGTCGCTCAGCGTCAGGGCACCTATCCCCCGCCCAAGGACGCAAGCCCGATCCTCGGACTTGAGATGGCGGGCGAGATCGTTGCCGTTGGCGCTGGCGTCAGAGATTTTGCCGTCGGCGACAAAGTCTGCGGCCTGACGAACGGCGGCGCCTATGCCGAATATTGCCTGCTGCCCGCCGGCCAGGCGCTCCGTTTCCCGAAAGGCTACGATGCGGTCAAGGCGGCCGCCCTCCCGGAGAACTACTTCACCGTCTGGGCCAACATGTTCCAGATGGCCGGGCTGACAGAAGGCGAGAAGGTCCTCGTGCACGGCGGCTCGAGTGGTATCGGAACGACCGCCATCCAGCTTGCGCGGGCCTTCGGCGCTGAGGTCTACGCGACCGCCGGTTCGCAGGAGAAATGCGACGCCTGCGTCAGGCTCGGTGCAATGCGGGCCATCAACTATAAGACCGACGATTTTGCAGAGGTCATCAAGACCGAGACGGGCCACGGTGTCGATATCATCCTCGATATGATTGGTGCTGCCTATTTTGAGCGGAACGTGGCATCGCTTGCGAAGGACGGCTGCCTCTCGATCATCGCCTTTCTCGGCGGCGCTGTCGTGGAAAAGGTCAATCTAGCGCCGATCATGGTCAAACGGCTGACGATCACCGGCTCGACGCTGCGCCCGCGCACGCCTGAGGAAAAGCGCGCGATCCGGGACGATCTCCTTTCCCAGGTCTGGCCGCTTCTCGATGAAGACAAGCTTGCGCCTATTATCGATACCGTCGTTCCTTTCGAGGACGTCGCCAAGGCGCATCGGCTGATGGAAACGAGCGGCCACATCGGAAAGATCATGCTGCGGATCTAGGCCGGTCGCGGGACCGGTCGGGGGGCTCTTTCAAGGAACAGCAGTAGGCCAACCGAAGCGAGACCGACCACGGCGGCAAGCAGTGCTGTGCCTGAATATCCTGTGAAGCCGGTCCCGGCGGCGAAGATCGACGCACTGATGCCGTTTGCGATGAACGTGTTGACCGAAACCAGCGAACTGCCGAGTCCCGGGCGATCGGCAATCAGGTCCTGCAGGTAGGTGATCGGTACGCTGAGGATGGCTGCAGCACCGCAGGCGTTGACCAGCACGAGGGCATAGATCTGCCAGGGCGCCGAGGCAAAGCTCAGCAATATCAGATACAGACAATAGATGAGCGCTCCGAGCGCAAGCACATGCACGTTGCGGAAGCGCCGCTGCAGCGCGCCCCACATCAGCATGAACGGCATTTCCAGGAAGGCGACGAGGCCGGCCATGAAACCGACATCGACCACCGTGCCGCCTGCGGCATCGGTAATGATCAACGGCGAAACGACACTGTTCAACCGCTGCAAGCCGAGCAGCAGCGCCATGAGGCAGACCCTCACCAGCACATGAGGGGAAAAAATCCTGCCGAGCGACGAGAAGAAGCCGATATTCAGGGAAGGGGAGGCTGCGCCCGCCGGCGCAGGCTTGGCCACGAACAGGTAGAGGCAAAAGCAGGTCAGGCTCGCGAGAGCCGCAATGCCATAGGCCGGTGTCATCGATTGCGAATTGATGAGGTACAGGCCGATCAGGCCAGGCGCCAGCGCCCAGGAGCCCGAGAACAGCGCGCGAACCGTGGACGTGATCGCTGCAGCCTTTCCGCGGTCCATCGTGTTCGTCGTCGCGCGGATACTGGCAAACAGGATCGAATAGGTGGAATTGCTGATGGGGATCAGCACCAATATGCCGAACATGAAGACTGCGGCGGTGCGGAATTCGTAGATCATTCCGAAGCCGAGCATGCCGCACACCGACAGCGCCAGCACCAGCGGGCGCCGATCGCTGAGCCCGTCGGACCAGATGCCGAGCGTCAGGCTGGTAGAGACGTTGACCAGCGCCGCAAGGAAGATCAGCCCGGAATAGCTGCGGTCGGACAGGCCGAGTTCGTTGATGCCGATGATCGATTGATAAGGCATCGTCGAGGCATAGGTGAAGGCGAGCGAAACCAGCGTCAGCGCTGGGACGCGGATTTGACGATCGCGGAGGATGGACGAAAAAGCGGATGGCATGGCGTGATTCCCGATGCCACTGATATAAACCAGTAGTGTGCTTTCGAATAACCAGAGTTTGTGATGGCAGCGGTCAAATCACGTGATGGGTGGTCCCATGCCGTGATCGCGGCCGGTCGACAAGAGCCGATCCGCCCAATCGCTGGGATGGAAACGAGCGGTCACATCGGCAGATCATGCTGCGTCTATGACCGCTCGCACGTCGCTCACCGGGCCTGCCGTTCGGCGGGCGACGAGAGGGTCAGAGACGTTGCGACCGCGATCAGGCCTGGAAGGGCCATCAGGACGTAGAGCCAGTGGGCAGCCGAGACGCTGCCGGCAACCCCGCCAGGGTTCACCAGTCCGGTGCTGTTGACGATCACACCGGCGACGGCGGCGCCGAAGGCGCTGCCGAGGGACTGTACCGTCGAGATCGCGGCCGAGGCCTTGTCCTGTTCGGAGTTATCGACAAGGCTCAGGACCTTGGTCACCAGATGCGCCCAGCCAAGGCCAACACCGAAACCCATTAGGAACATGCCGATGACAGCCGGGCCGAGAATGGCTAGGTTGCCCGATTGGTTATCCGCTGCGAGGAAGATGGTCAGCGAGGCAACCGCAATCATCTCGATCACGCAGCCGGCGGCGATCGCGGCGCTGGCACGCTTTTCGGACAGCGTTGCGCTGAAGAAGGCGGCAAAGGTCCAGCCGAGCGCGACAAGGGCGGTCAGATAGCCTGACACCAGCGGCGTCACGCCATGCAGGGCCTGCAGGAAATAGGGTATGTAGATGTCGCTTGTGAGCACCAGCAGTAGCACGAACATCGTCAGGTAGACACGTGCCACAGGCTTTGCGAGCGTGACCGCGCCTGTCGGGAGGAGACGGTTCCTGCCGCGCCGTTCGACCGATAGCATGGAGACGATCGCGACAATCGATGCTGCAATCAACAATGCTTTGAAGCTTGTCACATCGATCGTTCCGGCAATGCTGACCAGCATCACGGCGGCAAGCAGCAAGGCAATCTGCAGGATCGGGGTCTTGCCATGGGCGCGGTCATCCTCGGCGCGTGGCAGCAGCCAGGGCGCAAGCGACGCCATCAGCACGCAGAGCGGGACGAGCACCATGAAGGCGTGGCGCCACGCGTTGCCTTCGGAAAACAAGCCGCCGAGGCTGGGTCCGACCAGGGTCGAGACACCCCAGATGGCGGCATAGAGGGTTGATGCCTTCTGCCACAGCGGCTCTGGGTAGGCGAAGCGAATGAAAGCATAGGCAAGCCCGGCAAGAATACCGGCGCCGAATCCCTGTACCGTACGCCCGGCCAGCACAAATGGCATTGCCGGGGCAAGCGCGCAGACCAGGCTGCCGGTGCCGAAGATGAGCGCGCCTGCGACGTAGACACTGCGCAAGCCGATGCCTTGAGGACGCGTCGCGACAAAGATCGACCCCAGGACCGCAGCGGCAACGAAGAGCGTCGTCATCCATGACAGCAGTTCGAGCCCGCCGATGTCGCGCACGATCGACGGCGCGATTGTCGCGGTGATGTAGGTCTCAACCGCGTAGAGGGTGACGCCACCGCCGAGCATGAGTGTCGCGGGCAAAAGCGGCGCGGAAAACAGGTGAAAGACGGATGGCCTGTCTGCGGAAATCTCTTCAATGCCGGTCATGTCTAATGCCTTGTGTGCTTCCCGGGATATGCATTATTTTTGCAAGTTATTATTTGGAAAAAATACACGGCCATGTTATTAAAGAAAGTGCAAGCTTGGAAAAATAGATGAGACAATCCCCGGCCAACCGAATCCTGCTGCTAATCAAAACGGAAGGACCTCAACTTGCCGCGACACTCGGCTCAAAGCTCGGCATATCGTCGGAAGCCGCCCGTCAGCAATTGACGAAGATGGCGGAGGATGGGCTGGTCGAAGCAGTGAACGAAAGTGCGACCGGCAGGGGGAGACCGAGACAGCTCTGGAACCTGACCACAGCCGGCAACCAGACCTTTCCCGATGGCCATGCCGAACTCACAGCCACGATCCTGAGCACGCTGGTCGCGCAGCTGGGGACGCCGGCCCTGGATGCCGTCATTTCCGCCCGCGAAGCAGATACCCTCAAGCGCTACCGCAAGGAAGTCGACGCTGCCGACATGGAATCCCGTGTGCGGCAGCTCGCCGCCATACGCACCAGCGAAGGATACATGGCCGACAGCTGGGAAGAGGCGGACGGTTCGCTTCTGCTTGTCGAAAACCACTGCCCGATCTGCGCCGCCGCAAGCGTCTGTGCCGGTTTTTGCCGCTCCGAGCTGGAGACCTTTCGCGCCGTCCTCGGCGCCAAGGTCGAGCGCGAGGAACATATCCTGCTCGGCGCCCGCCGTTGCGCCTATCGCGTCACGCCGCCTTGAGCGGCGCCCCGGTACAGGAGTCGACGAAAGGCAATTGCTTTATCGACGCGACTCGCTATGCGTGACGCATCTGCCTACATGATCAGGACCAAGCCATGACCAATCCCGTCACCGTCGAAGTCACCCGAGGCTCGCTCGTTGAAAGCCGCCATCGCGGCGCCGTCGTTGCCGTGGATGGTGATGGAAAGATCGTGTTCTCGATCGGCGACATCGACGCGCCAACCTTCCCGCGTTCTGCCTGCAAGGCGATGCAGGCGCTGCCGCTGATGGAAAGCGGTGCTGCGGACGCCTATGGCTTCGGCGACAAGGAACTGGCGCTGGCCTGCTCCTCGCACAATGGCGAGGACGAGCATGTGGCGCTCGCCGCCGCCATGCTGGCGAAAGCCGGTCGAGATGTCGAAACGCTGGAATGCGGCGCTCATTGGTCCTCGAGCCAGAAGGTGCTGATCCACCAGGCGCGCACGATCGACAAGCCGACGGCATTGCACAACAACTGCTCCGGCAAGCATGCCGGCTTCATCTGCGCTTGCTGCCATCAGGACATCGATCCGAAGGGATATGTCGGCTACGACCATCCGCTGCAGGCCGAAATTCGCGGCGTCATGGAAAGCCTGACGGGTGCGGCGCTCGGCCGTGACAACTGCGGCACGGACGGCTGCTCCATCCCGACCTACGCGGTTCCCTTGCGCGGCCTGGCGCAGGGCTTTGCCAAGATGGCGACCGGCAATGGCCTCGAGCCGCTCCGCGCCAAGGCTTCCCGGCGGCTGTTTGATGCCTGCATGGCCGAGCCCTTCTATGTGGCCGGAACGGGCCGCGCCTGCACCGCGCTGATGGAGGCCGCACCTGGTCGCATCTTCGCCAAGACGGGGGCCGAGGGTGTCTTCTGCGCGGCGATCCCCGAGCAGGGAGTCGCGATAACAGTCAAATGCGACGACGGCCATTCGCGTGCCTCCGAGGCAATGGTTGCCGCCGCCCTCAGCCGCTTCTTCGGCAAGGAAGATGCGATTCGCGCGCGCCTGGCCGCCATGGCGACCGTCCAGATGCACAATTGGAACGGTATGCATGTTGGTGATATTCGCGCGACGGCTGCGTTGACTGCATAAGCCGTTCCGGAACGGGACAGTCTCGCTGCGAAAATAGAAGTTGCTAATGTATGTGAAACTACAGCCCACGAGAACGGATGCGGTTTTTGTGGGCTGAGTTACCCTTTTGCCCAGTACATCGAACGCCATGAGGGCAGGATATGTTTGCGGGCCGCTATCTTTGGTGGATGTTGATCGCCATCGCGATCTTCCTCTTCTTCACCATGTGTTTTGACTACGTGACCTGGCTGACGGTCGTTTCGTCCGGCTGCGCGCGGATCGCCGGCTCCTGCGGGCCGATCATCGTCACCATGACCGGTTCCATGAAACCGTCGGGCGTCTACCTAGCGGGGGGCATCATCCTCGTCGTGACGCTTGCCCGCATCCACTATCTGTCGATGAACTGGATCTGGGGCGTGATTGTCGCAATCTGGTTCGTTGCATCGGCGCCGTTTCCGCTGCTCCTCGCCAACGGCTGGACCGGCCAGTTGAAGCCGGAGGCCGTGCTGGATGGGCTGCCGGTGGCGTTCCTGTTTTTTGTGATCTTCTGCGCCTATATCGGCTGGTCGTTTGAAGAGAGTGGCGCGCGGCCGTTTGGTGCGTGGCGTGCGCTGCGCGCAATCATTTCCGTCACCGCCGTCTATGGCGCGCTATTGGCGCTGTCGGAAGCACCCGCCTTCGCGACCATTCCGGGTCGTGTGCTTGGCGAGATGCGGCTTTCGACGTCAATTGCTGCGCTACAGCCCGGATTGCATGACGTCCTGACCCTCTGGGCCGGCCGCGACACGTTCGCCTATATCGTCTTCGCTGTCTTTGTCGTCGGTCTCGCTGCGAGCCTGTTGCCACAGAACCTCGAGGAACTCAGGGCGCGCTTCGTCCCGCCGTTCATGCTTCGAGGATCTCGGCAGTAAGATTGCGATAGGGCTCTATGGCTGCCGCTGGGATATCAGAGGCGACGATCAGCCCCGATACGCCTGAGATCGGAAGGACCTGGCAGGGAGAGACGTGGTCGAACTTCTCCTCCGTTAGCGGCACGTAGGTTTCGGCTGCGCAGGATGCGATGTGCCGCTTGATGGCCGCCTCCTCGAAGTCGCCTGTCGACAGCCCGTGTACGGGATGCACAGCCGTCACGCCGAGAAAGAACATACCCGGCCGAAGCTGCGAGATCGCGGCCATCGCAACGGCGCCGACCGCGACCATCGAGTGCTTGTAGAGCTTGCCGCCGATCAGGATGACGCTCGCCGTCGGGTGGTGTTCCAGCTCCGCAGCGATCGTCGGACTGTGCGTCGCGACCGAGAACGCAAAGTCGCGCGGCAGTTGCCGGGCAATCTCCGCCGTCGTCGTCCCGCCATCCAGAAAGATCAGCTGCCCGGGTTGCACGAGCGAGGCGGCCTTTCGTCCCAACCGCGCCTTCGCCTCGGACGAAACACTCTTTCGCGTCGAGAAATCCGGCAGCTCGGGCGCAACAGGCATCGCCCCGCCGTGAACACGCTGCAGCAAACCTTCCGCCGCCATCTCCCTGAGGTCGCGGCGGATCGTGTCCTCCGAAAGCGAGAAGTCTTCGGCGACACGTTTGGCAATCACCTGGCCGTCTCGCCTGAGAATATCGAGGATCAACGATCTGCGCTGGGTCGTAAGCATGCCTTCATCCCGTATTTGCACGAATTATCGTGAAATTGCACGAAATGAATCGACAATCAAGAAATATCGTGCAGTTATCGGCCATCCCGTGCATGAAGCCGAGGGAAATGGAGCTTGATGATGTTGATCTTGATTGCTGGTCCCTACAGGTCCGGAACCGGGGATGACCCGGAAAAAATGGCTGCCAATCTGCAGCGGCTGGAGCAACCCTCGCACAGGCTGTTCCAGGCGGGCCATGTACCGATGATTGGGGAATGGGTGGCGCTCCCCGTGTGGAACGCGGCCGGCGGCAAGGCTGTCGGCGATGATCTCTACGAGGAAATCTTCCACCCCGTTGCCGGCCGCCTGCTGCAGCTTTGCGATGGCGTGCTGCGGCTTGAGGGCGAATCGAAAGGCGCCGACAATGATGTTCGCATCGCGCGCGAACGCGGCATCCCGGTCTGGCACCGGATCGAGGATGTCCCCGGCTGTGCTTGAGGCAGGCTGACTTTTAAGAGGCCGGCTCGCCGGCCTCGATCTGTGCGTTTGCGGAGAGCCGCGCTATAAAGTCAGCATCGAAGGGAGTCGATCATGCTGACACTGTACTACGCGCCGCATACCTGCGCGCTCGCAAGCCTCATTGCGCTGGAGGAGTCCGGCCTGCAGTTCAAAACGAAGAAGCTGAACTTCGCCGAAGCGGAGCAGCGTTCTCCCGAGTACCTGGCGATCAATCCCAAGGGCAGGGTTCCCGCTCTGGTGACGGATCGCGGCATCGTTACCGAAACGCCGGCAATCCTCGCCTATATCGCTCAGGTCGCCTCCGCCGCGCAATTGGCCCCGCTTGATCCTTTCGAGTTCGCTCGCATGCAGGCCTTCAACAATTATCTTTGCTCGACCGTGCATGTGAACCACGCGCACGGCCGCCGGGGCAGCCGGTGGGCCGATGATCCGACAGCCCATGAAGCGATGAAGGCGAAGGTGCCGCAAACGATGGCCGAATGCTTCGAGATCATCGAGGCGAAGATGCTGGAGGGCCCCTGGGTCATGGGCGAGTACTATTCGGTCGCCGATCCCTACCTCTTTGTCATGACCGGCTGGCTGCGGTCCGATGGCGTCGATCCGGCCCGCTTCCGGAAAGCGACGGCGCACTATGCGCAGATGATGGAGCGCGCGGCCGTGCTGCGGGCATTGGAACGCGAACAGGCCTAAAGAGACGTCGCCCGGCCGCCGGGCACATCAGCCATGAAAATTCGCGGCAAGCCGCTTTGGCGCGCGGAACCGCCACGCACCGATCAGCCGTTCCTTCAGTTCGGCGTCGCTGATCATCGCGGCGTGCAGGGGCATATACGGCCAGCCGATATAGTGGGGTGTCTGATAGTAGATCTCGGGCGCCATCTCGATCAGCCGTTCCTTGTCGTCGATCGAGATGCAGAGCACGATGGTCTCGTTGTTCTTGACCGCCGCGAATGATTTGCCGCCGACTTTCAGCGCCGGGTTACCGTAGGACGTGCTCTCCTCGACGTCAGGCAGATTGGCTTCCGCCGAAAGACGCTTGAGGCGCGCAAAGATCGTATCGACACTGGTCATGTGAGCCCGCTCGAAACTGAAGCGGGCCAAGACTAGCAGATTTTACCGGGCTATGCGCACTTTGCGAGCTGTAGCGGTTCCTGCTCGGGCGCGCGTGGTTGCGGGCCGAGCGGCAGGTCTGCCAACGCCGTCGGTGACATGCGGGCCAGATCGGGATGGTAGAGCGGATCCCGCTTGCTGTCCGCGCTGTAGGGCGGTTCGATTGTTTCCACGCTCAAGAAAAACTTTAGTATTTGCATGGCGCGCCTCGCTTCCTTCCAGAATGGCGAACGGAGCATCTGCTCAACACAGGCGGATTATCGCGGGCGGCCAGCCAGGTTTCAATTGAGATTACCAATCTCTCGGTATAGAAAAACTATATGAGAAACCTGAACTCGGTTCACTTGAACGGATTGCGCGCGCTCGAGGCTGTCGGCCGGCTTGGCTCCCTGCAGGCCGCCGCAGAGGAACTGGGCGTCTCCATCGGCGCTGTCAGCCAACAGGTCATCAAGGCCGAAGCGCAGCTCGACCACGTGATCTTCGAGCGCACGCCAAAAGGCATGGTCGCGACTGAGGCGGGCACGCGCCTGCTGGCCGGCCTGACCGAGGGCTTCAATGCGCTGTCGCAGGCCGTCGCGACGACGCAGCGGCGGGACGACAGCATTCTGACGATCTCTGTGGCGCCGGTCTTTGCCGCGCGCTGGCTTGTCTATCGGCTCGATCGCTTTGCCGAACGGCATCCTGAGATCAGCCTGCGGATGGATGCCACCACCCGGCTCGTCAATCCGGCGCTCTGCGATGTCGATGTCGGCATCCGCGTCGGCAACGGTCAGTGGCCGGACGTGAAGGCCGAACTGCTGCTGCAGCAGCAGGTCTTCCCGGTCTGCTCGCCCGCTATGGCGGCGCGACTGCACGAGCCCGCCGATATACTGTCGCTGCCGGCGGTCATCGACGGTCGCGCCATGTTCACTTGGGAAGTGTGGATGCGAGAGGCCGGATTGTCTAGCGCGACGCTTGAGACGCGCCACGTCTTCAACGATGCCTCGCTCTGCCTCGATGCGGCTATCGCAGGGCAGGGCGTCATGCTCGCCTGGCAGACGCTCGCGGACTTTGCCCTGCAGCAGGGGCAGCTGGTTGCGCCTTTCGGCATTCGCGCGAAAACCGGCTTCGGCCACTATTTCGTAACGGCCGAAGGCGCGCGCGAACCCAAGAAGGTGAAGGATTTCAAGGCCTGGATCCGCGAGGAAATGGCCAGCACCCTCAAGCTCTTTCCATGATCAAACCGGTTCCTGCGACCGCGTCGCCTGCATCGCGATATAGGCCGGCCGCGACTGGCAGCGCTTGATCCAGGCGCTGACATTGGGATGGGCGTCGAACAGCGCCTGTTCCGTCTGCGCGTAGCGAAGAACTTCCGCAATATTGAGATCGGCTGCGGTGAAGCGGTTGCCGACAACGTATTCGTTGGCCGCCAGATGCTTGTCCAGCGTCGCGAAGGTCTTCTTCAGCGATCGGACGGCGACGCTGATCGTTGCCTTGCCCTCGTCGCTGTTTTGCTTCTCGTCGTCGTAGACATAGACGATCTTCACCGTATGCGGCTCGACTTCGGTGGCCGCCCAAATGGTCCACATCGTCATCAAACCGTCTTCCGCGACGGTTTGACCGGCCAGCGGTCCGCCATGCTTGCGGGCGAGGTAAAGGGTAATGGCGAGCGACTCGTGCATCACGAGGTCGCCGTCCTTGATGCTCGGGATCAGCGCCATCGGATTGACCGCCAGGAAATCAGGCGACAGCGTATTGATAGGCGCATCGGCGGCAAGCGGATTGGCAAGTCGCCGGGCCTGAATGACCCGCACGGACTCGAATTCGAGCCCCAATTCCTCGGCCATCCAGTAAACGCGCGAGGCGCGCGAGCGATAAACTCCGTAAACTGTCAGCATGTCGATGTCCCCCTTGTTCGGCTGGGCGCAGGGTAGGAGCCGAAGCGTCGCAGCGGAAGCCGCCAAGCCTTATGAATCTATGAAAGCTTTTGATGCTTTTCAGGAGATGCGGTTGCGCTCGACCGTCAGCTGCGCAAAGCGCGAGGCAGCGCCCGCGGTCGCCAGGTCGCCGGACACCTTCCTGTCCCATTCGAAGCCGAGGACGGCGCCACCGGGTGTTTCCTGAAACACATTGTCGGTGATGACGGCTGTTCCGGCACCTTCCGCTACCGACACAGCGCATCCGATCGAGGCCTTGCGGATGATATTTCCGGTCACGACGAGGTTACGGAGATAGGGACCCCAGCCGAGCTGCATGCCCCGGCGTGGAGCGCCTTCGATGATGTTGGCGGAGACCAGTGTGTCCGCCTCGGCGGCAATGCCGATGCCGAAGCCGACCTCATGCTCGTAGGGGCCCTTGAGCGTCAGGTTGCGCACGACGTTGCCGGTAACGCTCGCCAGCCTGCCGCCCTGGTCGAAATTGGCGATCGAGATGCCGTTCGCCGCGCCGTCCACCAGGTTGTTGGAGACGACGGCGCCCACAAACTCGAACTCGACATAAACAGCCGTCTCGCCCGAGCGCTGGCATTGGTTGCCGGTGATCTGGATATCCGAGGCCGAATTGGCGCGGATGGCGGTAAATGCGCAGTCCGACACGTGGTTGTTTGCGACCATGACGTTGTCAGCGCGGAAGATATTGATGCCGTTGCCGTTTTGGCCGGTGCCGCCGTCATTGGCCTTGATCCGGTAGATGCGGTTGCCGTTGACGACGCTGTTATCAGCCGCCTTCGTCCAGCGATGCACGAGAATACCGCCATTGCCGCAGTCGAAGACCTCGTTGCCGGTGATCGAAAGCGCGTCGGATTCGACGGCGTAGATGCCGGATTGGCCGGAGCCTGATATGCGGCTGCCCGTGATCCGGCCGCCGCATCGCTCCAGTCGAACGGCATGTTTGCGGCTGTTGGCGATCTCGCAATTGTCGATGATTACCTTGGCGACGCCGGTGAATTGCAGCAGCCCGCCAGTATCATCACCGAGCGAGCGATTCTGTCCGTCGATGATGATGTTCGAGAGTTCGATGTGCTTGACCTTCTCAGCGCTGAAGAGGTTGCCACCGCCGGTGTAGACGATGCGCGATACGCCGGGAACGCCGGTGATGCGCGTATTCTCCCGCAGCACGAGATTGGAAGCCTTGTAGGTGCCTGGTGGCAGGAAAACCGGTGCGTTCTCCGCCGCCGCTTGGTCGATCATCTTCTGCAGGCTGACGCGCTTGCGGTCCGGCGCGCCTGGCGTTGGCTGGTAATCTGCCGCGTCAATCGCGCAGCGCAGGCCACCATCGCGCGTAGTCGCGAAGCTGCGCGATGCCATCAGCGCAAAGGCGGATGCTCCCGCAAGACGGAGCAGGTCACGACGGGAGGTTAACGGACTTTCCTTCATTTCGACCGCCCTGCAGGAAACGTGCCAGCGCGCCTGTTTCATTTTGGTACAGATAGGCATCTTCCCGTCGCCCACTGGCCCTTCCGTTCTTTCCCGCTATCTTTGCAGGCATGAGACCAGATGCCTTGCTCTATCCCGCCCCCGAGGGGCTCTATTGTCCCGAGGGAGGATTCTATGTGGATCCCGTGCGGCCAGTCGAGCGAGCCCTGATCACCCACGGCCATTCCGATCATGCGCGGCCCGGCCATGCAAACGTGCTTGCGACACGCCAGACGCTCGACATCATGCAGATCCGCTATGGTGACGGTTTCTGCGCAAGCCAGCAGGCTGCCGCTTTCGGCGAGGAGGTCCTGATCAACGGCGTGAAGGTCAGCTTTCATCCGGCTGGCCATGTGCTCGGCTCGGCGCAGATCGCCATCGAGAAGAACGGCACCCGCATCGTCGTCTCAGGTGATTACAAGCGGCGAGCGGACCCGACCTGCGCGGCCTACGTGCCGGTTCCCTGTGATGTCTTCATCACCGAGGCCACCTTTGGACTGCCGGTCTTCCACCATCCCGATCCGGTCGATGAGATGGGCAAGCTCTACGCCTCGCTGCGGCAATTTCCGGAGCGTACGCATCTGATCGGCGCCTATGCGCTCGGCAAGGCGCAGCGCGTCATCCGCCTGCTGCGCGATACCGGCTACGATCAGCCGATCTATATCCACGGCGCGATGGAGAGGCTGTGCGACTACTACATGGAACAGGGCATTGAGCTCGGTGAGCTTTGCCCGGCGACCATCGAAAGTCGCGACAAGTCAGCCTTCAAGGGAGCCATTGTCGTCGGCCCGTCCTCCGCCTTTGCCGATCGCTGGGCACGACGCTTCAACGAGCCTTTGCCGGCATTTGCGTCGGGCTGGATGATGGTGCGTCAGCGCGCCAAGCAGCAGGGCGTCGAGCTGCCGCTAGTCATCTCCGACCATTGCGATTGGCCGGAACTGACGGAGACGATCAGTGATCTGCGCCCCGAGGAAGTGTGGGTGACGCATGGTCGCGAGGAGGCGCTGGTTCGCTGGTGCCAGTTGCAGGGCATCAAGGCCCGGCCGCTGCACCTGGTCGGTTATGAAGACGAGGCCGACTGATGAAAGCATTCGCCGACCTTCTCGACCGCCTCGTGCTCACCCCCAGCCGCAACGGCAAGCTGAAACTGCTCTCCGACTACTTCCGCGACACCCCGGATCCGGATCGCGGCTACGGGCTTGCCGCCATCGCCGGCACGCTTGAAGTGCGCAACGTCAAGCCGGCCATGCTGCGCGAGCTGGTGCTGGAGCGGATGGATGAAGTGCTCTTCCGCTATTCCTATGATTATGTCGGCGATCTCGCCGAGACGATCTCCCTTGTCTGGGACGCCGAGAAGGACATCGAACGGTCAGCACTTGCCCAGCCGCGGCTTGGCGATGTCGTCAGGCAGATGAACGCGCTTGGGCGCACCGAGGTTCGCAGCTTCGTGCGCGACCTGCTCGATCGGCTGGACACATCAGGTCGCTTCGCCTTCATCAAGCTTGCGACCGGGGCGCTCCGCATCGGGGTCTCGTCTCGTCTGGCGAAACAGGCGCTCGCCGATATGGGCGGCCGCGATGTGACCGAAATCGAGACGCTCTGGCATGGTCTGCAGCCGCCCTACGAACCGCTGTTTCGCTGGCTGGAAGGGCAGGGCGACAAGCCGGTGCTGGCAACGCCTGCAATCTTCCATTCCGTCATGCTCGCCAATCCGGTGGAGGAGGGCGATCTCGATCAGCTCGAGCCGGCCGAATACGCCGCCGAGTGGAAATGGGACGGCATTCGCGTACAGCTGTCGCGCTCCGGCGACACGCGCAAGATCTATTCGCGTTCCGGCGACGATATCTCGGGCGCGTTTCCCGATATCGTCGATTCGATCAACTTCGACGGGGTGATGGACGGTGAACTCCTCGTTGGCGGAACCACCCGTTCGAACAGCCCGACGCGTACCTTCTCCGATCTGCAGCAACGCCTGAACCGCAAGACGGTGACGATGAAGATGCTTGACGAGTATCCGGCCTTCATCCGTGCCTATGACCTCCTGTTCGATCGGGAGGAGGACGTGCGCGGGCGCTCCTATGTCGATCGCCGCGCGCGTCTTGCGGAGGTCATCGATCATGCGCCGCACGACCGTTTCGATCTTTCGCCCCTGGTCGAGTTCTCGTCGTGGGATGAACTGGATCAACTGCGGTCGTCACCGCCGGATCCTGTCATCGAAGGGGTGATGATCAAACGCCGCGACAGTGTCTATCAGGCCGGGCGGCTGAAGGGTCCGTGGTTCAAGTGGAAGCGCAATCCCTATAACGTCGACGCCGTGCTGATGTATGCGCAGCGCGGCCATGGCAAGCGCTCCAGCTATTACTCGGATTTCACCTTCGGCGTCTGGACCGAGACGCCGGAGGGAGAACAGCTGGTGCCTGTCGGCAAGGCCTATTTCGGCTTCACCGATGCCGAGTTGGAACTGCTGGATAAGTTCGTGCGCAACAACACGACGGAGCGCTTCGGTCCGGTGCGGGCCGTCAGGGCGGACAAGGATTTCGGCTTCGTCGTGGAAGTTGCCTTCGAAGGCATCAATCGCTCCACCCGCCACAAGTCAGGTGTTGCGATGCGCTTTCCGCGGATCTCCCGCCTGCGCCCCGATAAGCCGTCCTACGAGGCGGACCGCCTTCAGACGCTGGTCGCCATGATCGATGCCAAGGACGAGCGGTAGGTTTTCCGACGCAAAACGCCGCAGGGCCACCGTTTCAACACAACGTGTGTTGGCGGTCGCACGCTTCCGGTGCAATTTTCGAATCGCCGGGAACCATGGAAGTGTGAAATGACGTCAGACGAAGGTAATTCTTTTCTCCGCCAGCGCCGCACGGTTCTTGCAGGCCTGGCTGGAGCCCTCCTGCTCCCGCGCATCGCAAGCGCATTCGACGTTCCGGAGGTGCCGAGGCTGATCGATCACGATTATGCAAAGGTCCGCAAGCGCTTCCATACCAAGCTCTTGCAGAAGGGGCCGGCTCCCGACAAGTACGAACCGCTCGACGCTCCGCCGGAAGGCGAGAAGATCTTCTATCGTTCGGGTTACGGCGGCGAATTGGAGTTGGTCGCCTGGGTTTCCAGATACAAGCGCGGCAGCAAGCCGAAGCCGGGCGTGCTGTTCCTGCATGGCGGCAACGCGATGGGGCTTGGGCATTGGGTCCTGCTCAAGGCCTATGTCGATGCCGGATTCGTGGTGATGATGCCGTCGCTGCGCGGCGAGAACGGCCAGATGGGCAATTTCTCGGGCTTCTACGACGAGGTCGACGACGTGCTCTCGGCGGCCGACCGGCTGCAACACCTTCCGGGCGTCGATGCCGATCGCCTGTTCATTGCCGGCCACAGTGTCGGCGGCACGCTGACCATGCTTGCGGCGATGAGCAGCCACAAGTTTCGTGCGGCGGCGCCGATCTCCGGCAATCCGGATGCTTTCCGTTTCTTCAATCGCTACCCGCAGGACATTCGCTTCGACGACAGCAACGCCCACGAATTCGAGGTCCGCAGCGCGCTCTGCTATGCCAAGAGCTTCAAGTGCCCCGTCCGCGTTGTTCACGGTACCGAAGAGGCACATTTCAACGACCGCGCCGGTCTGCTTGCCAGTCGCGCTCGCTCCGGCGGTGTCCGCATCGAAACTGATACGGTGACCGGCAACCATACGTCGGCGCTGCCGGCGGAAATCGAGCAGAGCATACGGTTCTTCCACGGCGTCGCGGCCTGATCGCGGTCTGACATCCATGCGAGGCTGACCGGGTGACCAGCCTCGCGCCAGCCGCGGGTGTCATCCTCGCCGCAGCTATACGTCTCGCTGTTGTCGATGAGGGTGTTTTATGACTGTTCTCAGCCGGGTGTCGCCATTTGCCGGGCTTGCGGCCGCTGCTCTTTGCCTGAGCGGCTGCAACATCCTTGTCCCGGATACCGGTGCCACCGATCCCGCCCGCTTTGTGCAGGAAACGTCGCCTGTTTTTTATAACGGTGTGGATCCGATGCGCGTCAAGCCACTGGAAACGCCGGTCCCGCAGAGGCCGGGTGTGCCGCCGACAATCTATAACCAGACCTATGGTATCCCAGGCGCGAATTTCAGCCGGACCTACGGCCTGCCGGTCACCAATCCGGTGAATGGCGCGATGTATGGCCAGGTGCGCGATACCGACTTTACGCTGCCGGCCATACCGGTCAGCCGCATCGATCCGCAATATCTGCGGCAGGAGGTCGACTATCCGACCAACGAGAAGCCCGGCACGATCATCGTCGACACGAAAACCAAGCACCTTTATTTCGTCGAGCTGGGCGGCAAGGCGATGCGCTACGGCGTCGGCCTCGGCCGTGACGGCTACGCATGGTCCGGCCGCGGCGTCATCCAGTGGAAGCAGAAGTGGCCGCGCTGGACGCCGCCCGCCGAAATGGTCTCGCGCCAGCCGGATGTCCGGGCCTTCTCTGCGGAGAACGGCGGGATGAATCCGGGCCTCGGCAACCCGCTCGGCGCGCGCGCGCTTTACATCTTCAAGGACGGGCAGGATACACTCTACCGCATCCACGGCACACCGGATTGGCAGTCGGTCGGAAAGGCCACGTCGTCGGGATGCGTGCGCATGCTGAACCAAGATGTGGTCGACCTTTATGACCGCGTTCCGGCAAAGGCCGAAATCGTCGTGATGTAGTCGCGCAACAGCTCTGGTGATATCGTCTCGCGGCAGACGGACACGACTTCGTGAGGTGGTGGTTTATTTAACGTATGGCGATAGATTTCTTGTGTTGTCACCGGCGTTGAGCCACCTTCCGCGAAGGGCGTCCGTCCTTCCCGCGCAACAGGAAACCAGACCCGCGTATGAGCTTCGAAAAACCCCTTTCCCGCCGCAGCTTCCTTTCCTTTTCGGCAGTGACCGCAGCTTCGGCGCTGACGGGGTGTGCATCCACGGCTGGACCGCCGCCCTATGCCACGGCTCAGCCGGTCGTCATGCGCAGTCCGGTCAACATGTTCCAGGCACCGCAGACGCCAGGTGACGCCGAGCTGGCGGTCATGTATGGCCCGATCGAGGACGGCGGCTTTCTCATTCCGGCCGTGCCCTACCAGCAGATCGATCCGCGCTTCTACCGTCAGCAGGTGGTTGATCCGACCGGTCAGGCGCCCGGCACGATCGTCGTCGATACACCCTCGCGCTTCCTCTACCTTGTTCAGCCGGGCGGCACCGCCATGCGCTATGGCGTCGGCATCGGCCGCGAAGGGTTCGCCTGGCAGGGTTCCGGCGTCATCCAGTGGCGTCAAAGATGGCCGCGTTGGAAGCCGCCGAATGAGATGGTCGCGCGTCAGCCCGAACTCGCCAAGTATTCGATCGAGAACGGTGGCATGGAGCCGGGCTTGAAGAACCCGCTTGGCGCGCGGGCGCTCTATATCTTCTCGAATGGCGAAGACACGCTCTACCGCCTGCATGGCAATCCGGAATGGCGCTCCATCGGCAAGGCCGTTTCATCCGGCTGCGTCCGCCTCCTGAACCAGGACATCATCGATCTCTATGACCGCGTGCCGAACAAGGCTCCGGTGGTGGTTCTGCAGTGATCCAAGAGGGTGCGGCCAGCTGATTGGCTGGTCGCATTCACTGCCGGTGCTCGGCGACCTGAACTTCTGTAGGCGGTGACAATTCCCTGATAAGCTTCTTGCGGATCGCCGTCGCATA
Organism: Rhizobium sp. 57MFTsu3.2; assembly: GCF_012932765.1. NCBI lineage: Bacteria > Pseudomonadati > Pseudomonadota > Alphaproteobacteria > Hyphomicrobiales > Rhizobiaceae > Rhizobium > Rhizobium sp. 57MFTsu3.2. Next base: position 15,860 of record NZ_JDWI01000037.1, on the reverse strand, counting down.
ATCAGCAAAGCTCCTGATTTCCATCACGAAGGCATCCTCGCCGAGGATGACGCGCGTCTCGTAGTAGTCGGGAAGATCGGGTTCCTCGTCGGAAATGACCAGTCCATTGACGGTCGTCCCCATCTTCATGGCGCGCTGTCGCGCCTGATAGAGCGACGGCGTCTGCCGTCGTTTCGGCGCAACCGTCTCCTTGCCGTCGCCGGAGACGTTGATGATGGTCTTGATGGCGCAGTAGCGTGGGTCGGAGAGCATATCGAGGGCGGACCACATGCCGTTGCCGATGTCGGTGTTGCCGAACACCCTGCGCTGGTTGGCGTCGATCGCGGCCGCGAAGGATTCGGCACCGTTCCCGTTGTGTATGACGAACCAATCCAGTTTTTGGGTGGAGAATTCACCATCCCCCCAGAAGACTGCGGATACCGCAACGTTGCCAGCACTTCTCAAGATGGCCAGGACGTCGTTGTCCCGGAAGGCGGTGGCGATCGCGGACTTCTGAAAGGCATATTCTTCGTCGGTGATGCTACCGGATCCGTCGACGGCCACAACCAGCGCGATATCCGCGCAGGCCAATGATGGAGACGCGGGCAGTATCAAAACCACAGCCGCAGCCATACCAATCAGCATCTTGAGCATTTCCGCATCCCTCGTTCGCCCATAGCCCAAAATTGACTATGACAAGCGGTCGCTTTCCTGCTGTTATATCGCCGTTATTTGATCGTGCTAAATTAGAAGTTGAGATTGTAGCGATGCGGTTCATGCTGCGCCTGTTCGGTCGATTCCAACTGCTCTCCCCCGCGGGCGAGAGCATTGTGATCGCTTCGCGCAAGCATCAGGCGCTGATTGCGATGCTGGCGCTGTCCAACGGCAAGCCTGTTTCACGATCGAAACTGGCGGGCATGCTGTGGTCCGAGCGCACCGAGGAACATGCACGCAACAGCCTCCGCCAGGCGTTCTTTGCAATCCGCCATGCCGTCAACGGCCACGATGTGTCACCTCTCGTCTTCGACAGCGGCGCCGGCTGGATGAGAACTGATGCCATTGTCACCGACATTCAGACTCTTGCGGAAAGCGCGAAGGCGGGGTCGCTGCCGCCGTCACTGGATGTCTTCGAGGGCGAGTTTCTCGAGGGATTGAGCTTCAACGACGAGACATTGGAAACATGGCTTCGGATTGAACGCGGCCGACACCACAATTTGCTGGCCGACTGCCTTGCGGATCTAACCGAAGGTTTGGAGAGGGCGGGCAGCACGGAGCATGCGGTTCTCGCTGCGCAATGCCTTTTGCGGCAGGATCCCTACCACGAGCCATCTCATCGAACGATCCTGCGCCATCACAAGGCCCGAGGCGAGCGCGCCCGTGCCATCAGGCATTACGAAGGCCTGAAGGCATTGCTGGAGGCCAATCTCGGTGTCGCGCCTGATCTCGAAACGCAGCAGCTCATCGATCGAATTCGCGAACAGCAGGAGCCGTCCGTGGACTTGACCAATGGCAAGCCCAGGATCGCGATCCTGCCAATCAGGAGCCTTTCACATGATGGAGACGACAGTCTCGTCGCCGAATCCCTGACGCGCAAACTGATCGGGGAACTCGGCCTGTTCTCGCCACTCTCGGTGGTCGCCGCCGCAACGATGTTTGCCGTCAATGCGAGGCACGAGACTGTCGAGGAAATCGGCAGACGGGTCGGCGCCGACTATGTCCTGGAAACTGCGGTTCAGGGCGACGGGGAGGCCGGCTGGGCGATAGTGCAACTCGTGTTCGTGCAAAGCGGCACACAGATATGGAGCCGCAAATATCTCGACGAAAGCACGAATTCCGACCTCGGGCAGGACCGGCTTGTCCGCAAGATCAGCGGCAATCTCTATCATATCGTGATGAAGCACGCGGCAGCCAGTTCGGCCACCGAGCCGGAGGGCGAAGTCGGTACGGACAAGCTGTATCTGCAGGTGTTCAATCATGTCGAGCGGCCGACGTTGAAGGGGATGATCCGTGCCCGGCGTCTCTGCGAGCGGATCCTGGCCATTGATCCCAATCACGTTCTGGTCCGCGAGAGCCTCGCCTGGATAAATTTCCACTCCTGTTTCAACGGCTGGCTGGACGATCCCGTAGGGGGCTTCCAGCAGGCGCGTGAAATCGTTCTGGTGGGGCTTGGCCTGGATGACCACGAACCCTACCTGCTCAGCGCCTTCGGCCTTGCTGAAACCTACCTGGGAAACGCCAGGGCCGGCCTGGAGGCGTTGCAAAGGGCCGTCGACCTCAACCCCAACGACGCCGAATTCCACACGTGGCTCGGTATTGGACTGACCGTCGCCGGTCTGATCGGCGAGGCGCACATGGCGTTCGATCAGGCCGATCAGGTCAGTCCGGACTATCATCCGATTTTCCTGTTCCGGGGCGATGCCCATTTCGCCTCCGGGAAGTATGAGGAAGCGATCGCCTGCCTTGATCGCTTCCTGACCGTGCTGCCGGACTATCATTGGGCGCGACTCCTGCGAGCGGCGTCATACGCAGCGCTGGGCAGGGACCTGATGGCGCGGGGCGACGTGGCCTATGTGAGGGAAAGCACGCTTTTGTTGAACGGTAGGTATCTCGAGCAGCTGCTTCAGGCACGCGGCTCATCGTTCCGGCAAGATTTGTGGTTACGGCTGGAGGCTGCGGACTTGCCGTGGGCATGATGTCGTCTCGGCTCCGGCTTGAATGTCTTGGTGCTCAAGCCGCCGATGTCAGATTGGAGCGGAGGCCCTTCAACAGCCCTCGGATCGTCTTCATTTCCTCGAGCGTGCAGCCTGCGGCCTGGCCGATTGCGCCCATGATGGTGTCGATCTCGCTCCGCATCGCGCGGCCGTTGTCGGTCAGCGACACGATAACCTGCCGTTCATCGCGGGAATCGCGTGTGCGCTTGATCAGGCCATTCTGTTCCAGGCGCTTGAGCAATGGCGACAGCGTGCCCGAATCGAGATCGAGTTGCTCGCCGATCGCCTTGACCGGCTGCTCGGACTTCTCCCAAAGCGCCAGCATCACGAGATATTGGGGATAGGTGAGGCCGACCCTGTCAAGGATCGGCTTGTAGGCGCGGGTAAAGGCATGCGCCGTCGAATAGACAGCAAAGCAAAGCTGGTTCTCGAGCCGCTTTTCCTCTTCTGGAATTTCCATCGTCTTGGCCAGATGCGCTTTCATTGTCGTCCTTCCACGGGCTCGATTGTCCTCTTTTCGAATTCGAAATGCAATTTGCAAAATTCACTTGCGTACAATTTAATAGTGCGATAAACAAAATCCAACCCCAACGCAAAGGAGACTGACATGCCTATCCTCTACACGACCAAAGCTTCGGCCACCGGTGGCCGCGCAGGCCGCGCCGTTTCCGAAAACGGCGTTCTCGATGTGACGCTGACGGTTCCGAAGGAACTCGGCGGCGATGGCGCGACCGGCACCAACCCTGAACAGCTCTTTGCAGCCGGTTATTCGGCCTGCTTCCTCGGTGCGCTGAAATTTGTCGCCGGCAAGGAAAAGGTCAAGATTCCCGAGGACACCACGGTCAGCGCCACGGTCGGCATCGGCCCGCGTGACGACGGCACGGGCTTCGGCATTGAAGTCGCCCTGACGGTGAACATTCCCGGCCTCGACAAGCCGACCGCCGAAAAGCTTGCCGCTGCGGCCCACATCGTGTGCCCCTATAGCCATGCAATGCGTACATCGACGGAAGTTCCGGTTACCGTCGCTTGATCAAGGCGAAAAGGAGCGTCGCGTAATGCGCCGCTCTTTTCATATGAAATTTAGATGCTATATTCTTTCCTGTGAAAGGAGTATGGCATGGCTGTAGCGCATCCGATCTCCGGCGCCCGGGCTCCCGAGGCGGCCGTGATCACCAAGGCCGCCGTCAATGCCGCTGATCGTCTCGGCCTCAACGCCAGAACGCTTTCGGCGGTGCTCGGCGTTTCCGAGGCGACTGTCTCGCGCATGAAGCGGCAGGATTATCTGCTTGAGCGCGGCTCGAAGTCCTTTGAGCTCGCGATCCTGCTGGTCCGTCTGTTTCGTTCGCTCGACGCGATTGTCGGCGGCGACGAGACCGTTGCCCGGCAATGGCTGCGCAACGCCAACACGGCGCTCGGCGCCACGCCGCTCGAAAAGATCGTCAGCATTTCGGGATTGACCGATGTCCTTGCCTATCTGGACGCCCGCCGCGCTATCGTCTGAGACGCGGGCAATCTCGGGCAGGTTCTGGCGTCTGGTCGAGGCGCAGCACCAGATTTCGACGCTGAAGCTCGTCGACACGCTCGATGAGCAGGCGCTGCTCGAAGCCTTGCTCGAAGAAAGCAAGCCGGCGCTGCCGCCGGAATGCATCGGGCTGGACTACCTGCTGGCGACCCCGTTTCGCTATGGCGCCGTCTATCCGCATGGGTCGCGTTTCCGCCGGGCAGGGCGCACGCTGGGCGTCTTCTATGCGTCCGAGCGGGTGGAAACCGCGCTTGCCGAAATGGCGTTCTACCGGTTGCTGTTTTATTCGGAGTCGCCCGCGACATCGCTTCCTGTCAATGCCGCCGAGTACACTGCTTCTTCCGCGGCCATCGCGACCGCATCGGCAATCGACCTGACCCGCGCGCCTCTCGATGCCGATCGGGCGATATGGACGGATCCTCAGAATTATGCGCCCTGTCAGGCCCTGGCCGACGCTGCTCGCGAGGCGGGTTGCCAGGCAATCCTCTACGAATCCGTGCGGGATCCGCAACGTGGCCGCAATATCGCGCTCTTGACGGCAGCGGCATTTGCCGCCCGCGAGCCTGTCGAGCGTCAGACCTGGAGGATCCGACTTTCGGGTATTGGCGTCCAGGCGCTCTGCGATTTCCCGAAAGTCAGAATTGGATTCTCGGTGGAGGATTTCGCCAGCGACCCGCGCATGGCGCGCGACTGACGATGTCGCAGGCGGCCCGAGCGTCAGGCGAGCGCCTGCAGGTCGCGCCGCAACCTTCCCATGTCGCCATCAGGCAGGACTTCCTCGAGGCTGGCGTGGGTGGTTTCCCAGATCGGCACTGCGGCCGCGAGCACGGCCTTTCCTTCGGGCGTCAGGCTTAGCAGGCGCCGACGCTTGTCTTTCGCATTCTGCGTTACATTTACCCAACCACGACGCTGCAATGGCTTGAGCGCTGCCGTCAATGTCGTTTGGTCCATCGCAAGCAGGGTCGCGACCGGTCCCATGGGCGGCGGTTCCGGGCGGTTCAGCGACATCATCAGCGAAAACTGGCCGTTGGTGAGCCCGACAGGGCGAAGGGCATCGTCGAAGAGCCGCGCCAGTGCGCGCGCCGCGCGCTGCACATGCAGGCACAGACACGTGTCACGTACCAGAAGTGTCGTTGAATAGGGAATCTCTACCGCGTTTGACATGATCAATTTCTATTGATATCAATGTAATTAGTCAAGGAAAAGGAGCATGAACCAAGCACGTCTCGACCGCGCCGGAGGAGGGCGCACGTGATGCAGAACCAAGTCGTTTCCCGTGAAGAATGGCTGGAAGCCCGCCGTGCACTGCTTCTCAAGGAGAAGGAAGCGACGCATCTGAGGGACAAGGTCAACGCCGAACGCATGGCCCTGCCATGGGTCAAGGTTGACAGGAATTACATATTCGACACGCCGCAGGGCAAGAAAGGTTTCGCCGACCTTTTCGATGGGCGCAGCCAGCTTTTGATCTATCATTTCATGCTTGGCCCCGATTGGGAGGCCGGTTGCCCCGGATGCTCGTTCCTGTCGGATCACGTCGATGGAACGCTGCCACATCTCAACAACCATGATGTCACCTGGGTCGCCGTCTCGCGCGCGCCGCTCGCCAAGATCGAGGCTTACAAGAAGCGCATGGGCTGGAAATTCCCTTGGGTCTCATCCTTCGATAACAGCTTCAACTTCGACTACCATGTGTCCTTCAGTCCGGAGGATCTGGCGAAGGACAAGGTCTTCTACAATTTCGAGGCGATTGATCCGGCGAACGCCAATCACGAGCTTCCCGGTCTCAGCGCATTCTACAAGAACAACGCGGGCGAAGTCTTCCATACCTACTCGAGCTACGCCCGCGGCCTCGAAGAAGCGGTCGGCACCTTGATGATCCTCGATCGTGCGCCGAAGGGACGTAACGAAGACGCGACCATGGATTTCGTCAAGCGTCACGACGAATACGAGCCGGCCAAGAGCACGCCATCCTGCTGTCACTGATATCTGCGACCATCATCCCAAGGGAGAAGGACGATGCAGCAAGCGAAAGTTCTGAAGGAGCACGAGTTCCTGGAAGATCTCGTTGGCGTATGGGACGTGACGGCACCCGAAATGACCGGACAGGAACCGTGGACGGAGATCGTGCGGTCGCTTCATGGCATCTGGTTCGTCGCCGAAGGCTCCGGCACCATGCCGGGCGGTAGCGCGGCAACGACGATACTCACTCTCGGCTACAGCGCCGACAAGGGAAGATATGTCGGAACCTGGATAGGAACGATGATGGACCACATGTGGGTCTACGAGGGTGAGGTTTCCGACGACGGCAAGACCTTGAGCCTCTATACCACGGGCCCCGATCTTATCGGCGGAAACGAACTCGCCGAGTATCGCGAGCAGCTTATCTTCCACCATCGCGATCACCGCACGTTCAATTCTGCTGCCAGGCAGCCCGACGGTTCCTGGAAGCAGTTCATGGAAGCGCACTACACCCGCAAGCAATAGCTGCGGACGGCGCTGCCGTTCGTCGCAAGTCCAAATCCAAATGGAGAAGACCATGTCCGAAAACCACGGCAAATTCATCTGGTGCGAACTGATGACCCCCGATCCCAAGGCCGCCGCCGAATTCTACGGCAAGGTTGTCGGGTGGACGACAAGTGACATGACGATCCAGGACCTGCCGCCCTATACGATCTTCGAAGCGAATGGAGCCGGCGTCGCCGGCCTGATGGATTTTCCCGCCGAACTGGAAGGGAAGGGCATTCCGCCGAACTGGACGGGCTATGTCGCTGTCGATGACGTCGACAAGTCGGCGAAGGACTTTGGCGCCAACGGTGGCTCCGTCCGGCGCGAGCCGGCGGATATTCCGACGGTCGGACGCTTTGCCGTCGTTGCCGATCCGCATGGGGCGGTCATCTGCATCATGACGCCGCTGCCGAGGGACAATCCGTCGCCGCCGGCACCGATGGGTACGCCCGGCCATATCGGCTGGCACGAACTCTATGCCGGCAACGGTGCCGAAGCCTTCACATTCTACTCGAAGGTCTTCGGCTGGACGAAGGATCATGACTTCGACATGGGCGAGATGGGCGCCTATACTATCTTCGCCGAGCACGGCACGCAAATTGGCGGCATGATGACCAAGCCGCCGACCGTTCCCATGCCGGTATGGGCCTATTATTTCAATGTGCCGGCCATCGATGCGGCTATCGAACGCGTCAAGGCGGGCGGCGGCACGGTGCTGAACGGTCCGATGGAAGTGCCCGGCGGCAGCTGGATCATCCAGGCTGCCGATCCCCAGGGCGCATTCTTCTGCCTCGTGGCGCCCACCCGATAGGCGCTTCAGACGACGATTTTCAACTCAGCGCGAGATGGCCGGACGCCGTCTCGCGCTGAACTGTTTGAGGGTTCCGGGAGCTCCGCCGCAAGCCGCATGGCAGCGTTCGCGTCGAATCGAAGGAGCTGGGACGCGTTGCGGGAGCGCGTTTGTACTTCATTAATTTTATTAGAATTTTAGCGTTTCCGGCGAGGTTCGGGGCCGCGGCGTTAACTCTTCCTAAAACATTTTTGGGTGGAAGCATAACCGGCTATGCCTGAAGCGGCTGCAAGTATTGATTTTGGCTCTTCCGCGTAATTGATTGACCCCAGTTTCTCATTGGGGTTGTTTTGTTATGTCTATCGAAGATCCGCGCATTTCCGCTACTGCAAGCGAAAACGTCTCGCACGACTTCCGCCAGGACATTCATGAAGACGCAAGTATTGAGACTTCCGCTCGTCAGGGCGTTGAGGTCGCGCAGGCCGATAATAACCAGCAGCCGGAGAAGACCGACCGCGTGCCGGCGGCGCCCCAGACGGCAGCTGCCAGCGCCCATCCGGCCGAAATCGTTCCGGATCAGAACAACGTCGCCCACCTGCCGGCTGACGTATCGATCGACGACATCCGCGTCGAAGGCAACAATCTCGTGCTCATCCAGGCAGACGGCACCGAGATCGTCATCGTCAATGGCGCTCTGCACGTGCCGACCTTCCTGCTCGGCGAAGTCGAGTTGCCGCAGCAGGCCGTGATCGCCGCCCTCGAGCAGAACAACATCAACGTTGCGGCGGGTCCCGACGGCTCCTATTCGGCCCATTCCGGCTCCCCAAGCTCGGGCGGCAACTTCGATACGATCCAGCAGCCTCCCCACCTGCCGCCGCTGATAGCGGACCTCCTGCAGAACACGGACCAGCCGGATGGTCAGCCCGGCCGCCTCTTCGGCGGAGTCGGCAGGCACGGCCAAGATGCAACCCCACCGACATCGCCAGCGGTCCCGGACGGTTCGCCGACAGTCAGCCTGCACGTCATCAACCTCGGCAACCTTGCCGCGACGCTCGTGCTCGATGAATCGGCGGGCATCCAGACCAGCCCGGACAACGATACGGCCCTCGCCGATGTTGCGGACCTGTTCAAAGGTGTTAGCAATCAAGGCTTCGATGGGCATATGAACGGGGCGCAATACGCGACCGCCGGCCTCCTGCAGGCCGATATCCAGTTCGGCATCAATGGTCCTGCCGCTACGAATGCAGTCCAGTGGTCGCTCGAACTCGGCTCCGGCAACAATCACGATTCCGGCCTTAAGACCACGGGCGGCCACGAAATCTACTTCTTCGAGGAAAATGGCCTAATCGTCGGTCGTTATGACGCCGAGAACGGCGAGGTCACCAGTGCTGATCCCGCCGCATTCGCCCTTGCGATCGATCCAGTCACTGGCCAGCTGTCGATGGTCCAGTATGTCTCGATCTACAACGCCGATAGCAACTCACAAGACGAGATCGACTTCATCAAGTCCGGCCAGGTCCTCGCCAAGGTCACGGTCAGTGATTTCGACGGCGACAAAGTCGACGCAACCGTTGATATCGGCGACAAAATTGGCTTCAGCGACGATGGCCCAATTCTGATCTCGGTCCCGGCACCGGCCGGCGACTATTCGGGCTCATTCTTCTTCGATGGCTTCACCTCCAACGGCAATGCCTGGAACGAGAACAGCGGCGTCAACAACACCGGTGTCTCGGGCAACTGGCATATCGCCTGGGCGGACGGTTCCGAGGGTACCCCGCAGCTTGAGCGCGTCGGCGACGGCTATCTCGGCATGCATTCCTCGACGAACGGATACATGATCGACCTCGACGCATCGCCGGGCGATGTAGCGGTCTCGCAGGTGCTCAAACTGGCAGAGGGCGAAAGCTACACCCTCACATTCGAGGCCGGCGCGGCACAGGCGGGCAGCAAGCACCTGGTCGTCACCTTCGGCGGCGTCGTCGTGCTCGAAATCGACCCGCCCGGACAGATGACGACTTATAGCATCTCCATTGTCGGCGGCGCCGGCAATGCATCGAACACGCTGGAATTCAAGGAAACCGGGCACGCCGACTACTACGGCACGTTCCTCGCCAATGTGTCGGTGACCGGCAACAGTGCCATCCTTGACGACGAGGACGTCGGCAAAGCTGGCAACCAGGGCGGCACTGGTGACGACGGTCACGGGGCCACCGCGTTCGGCACGATCGATTTCGACGCGGGCTCGGATGGGCTCGGCCATATCCAGATCACCGGCCTTGAATCCGTCGCCGGCCTCGGCAACGCCGCGCTCTCGGTCATGTACATTGACGACACCGGCAAGGGTACAGCAGAGGCACTGGGCGAAGGGGTCTGGACGCCGAATGGGCAGGGCGGCTCCATGAGTTGGAGCAGCCTTCACGTCCAAAACGCGATCGTCGTCACGGTCAATGCGGACGGCACCTACTCGGTTACGCTCAACGCCGCCCTCGCTCACCCCGCAACGGGCACCGAGGACAATCTCGTCCTGAACTTCGGCTTCGACATCTATGACGGCGACGGAGACCACGTGTCCGGCACGATCAGCGTCAATGTCGATGACGACAGCCCGAGCATCAACCGGGAGGCACTTCAGAGCGCCACGGTCGCTGAAGACGACATCAAGACGTCGCTTTCGCAGGGTACGAGCCCGAACGACGGCAACGCGGACGGCTCCTATACCGGCAATGCCTCTAACAATCTGCCAGGCCCCGCGACAGTCAGCGGCTCGATCGCAAACGTCGTGAACTTCGGCAATGACGGCAAGGGCGGTTTTTCCTTCACCGGCGACTTAAGCAGCCTCGGTGCGCTGTCCTCGCATGGCGACGCGCTGAGTTACACCGTCGCGAACGGCGTCCTCACCGCGACGGCGGGCGAGGGTGAGGGGGCGCGCGTCGTCTTCACGCTGACCCTATCGAATGACGGCGACTACACCTTTAAGCTCTTCGATCAGCTCGACCATGGCACCGACGCCACCAATGGGAGCGTGTCCATCGACTTCGGCGGCCTGATCCAGGCGACCGATGGCGATGGCGACAGCATTCCGCTGACCGGCGGCCTGAAAATCGCCATCACCGACGACGCGCCAACCACGGCCGGTCGCGCCCATGTCTCGGGTACGGTCGAGGAAGAGCAGCTCAACGGCAATGAGGATACCAGTGGCGGCTCGGGCTCGGCCACGGACGACGACATCAGCCACCACGGCCATTTCCACGACAATACCACCGCGGTCGTCAGCGGCAGCGGCGCGAATTCGCTCGCCACGCTGGTCAACACCGGCGCCGACGAAGGCGGGCATTTCTCGTTCGTAGCCTCCAGTGGAACGAATATCGTCGATGCCAATGGCCATCCGGTGGCTATCGTTGATGCCAACAGCTATCCGGTGAACTCCGACGGATATCCCGTTACCATCACCTCTGTCGCCTCGTATGACGGCTATCAGGTGCTTACCGCCGGGACGACTGGCGAAGGCGCGCACTCTGTCTTCACCCTCACCGTCTATGACAACGGCAGCTGGAAATTCGAACTCAGGGATAATCTCGACCACAGCTACGGCAATAATGGCGAGGGCGTGCTGAAGCTCGACCTGTCAAGCCTGGTCCAGTACACCGATTTCGACAACGACAGCGTAACGTTGGACGCCAAGAGCTTCCTCGTCAGCGTGATCGACGACGTGCCGGTGGCGGCGATCTCTGCCTCCGCTTCGAAGGCGCCGACTCTTGAGACGCAGGATCACGACACGATCGGGAGCGGGGCCGGCGGTACCGACACGGCGAGCGCCGATTTCTCCGGGGCGTTCAAGATCACCTCTTCCTATGGCGCGGACGGCGCCGGTACTACAAACACCACCTATGCGCTCAGCCTCAGCGGCAATTCGCATCATGATGACCATGACGACTGGGATCGTGGCGGCTTCGGCGACCGCGTCGACTCCGGGCTCGAAAGCAACGACCATGCGATCTATCTCTACGAGATCAATGGCGTAATTGTTGGCTCGACCGCCTCCTCGTCCCACGGCGTCGGGCAGGGCAACACCATCTTCACGATCTCCGTGGACGGCATTGGCAAGGTCACGCTTACCCAGTACGACGCCATCGATCATGTCGGCAACGGCAATGGTGCGGTCATCTCGCTCGACGAGGGCCTCGTCAAGCTGACGGCGACCGTGACGATCACCGACCATGATGGCGACAAGGCGACCGATAGCGCTTCGATCGATCTCGGCTGCAATATCAAATTCGACGACGACACGCCGTCGATCACGCTGACAGCGGGCAGCGACGCCGCGCTCACCCTGACCACGCAGGACGCCGACACCATCGGAAACAATTTCGATACGGCCAGCCGGAGCTTCGCCGGCGTGTTCACCGCCGTTTCCAGCTACGGCGCGGACGGCGTTGGCAACACCGTCACCAGCTACGCGCTTTCGGTGAGCGCTCAGGGCGGATTGAGCGGCCTGTCGCATGACGACCAAGCGATCCACCTGTTTGTGAAGAACGGCGTTGTTTACGGTTCCACCGCCGGTTCGGCAAACGACATCAACGTTGGCAACACGGTGTTCAAGATCGAGGTAAGCAGCGGCGGCACAGTGACGCTGACGCAGTACAGCGCCATCGATCATCTCGGCGAGGGCAATAATACGAGCATCTCGCTCGCCAACGATCTCGTCAAGCTGACGGCGACGGCGACGATCACCGACGATGACGGCGACAAGGCGAGCAGCAGCGCCTCGATCGATCTCGGCGGCAATATCAAATTCGACGACCATACGCCGTCGATCACGCTGACAGCGGGCAGCGACGCCGCGCTCACCCTGACCACACGGGACGCCGATACCATCGGCGCCAATTACGACACAGCCAGCCGGAACTTCGCCGGCGTGTTCCATTCTGTCTCCAGCTATGGCGCGGATGGCACGGGAAGCACCGTCACCAGCTACGCGCTCTCGGTGACCGGCCAGCCGGACAGCCAAAACCGCGTCGACTCCAAGCTCGATAGCCACGGGCAGACGATCTATCTCTATAAGATCGGTGACACCGTCTACGGCTCGACGGCTTCCTCGTCCGACAAGGTCGGGCAGACCAACACCATCTTCAAGATCACCGTGGACAACGTTGGTGAGGTCACGTTGACCCAGTACGACGCGATCGATCATGGCGGCAACGGCACGGTGATCTCGCTCGCCGACAATCTCGTCAAGCTTACGGCGACCGCAACGATCACCGATGGTGACAATGACAGCAAGAGCAGCAGCGCCACGGTCGATCTCGGCGGAAATATCAGCTTTGATGACCACACCCCGTCGATCACGCTGACCGCTAGTGGTGAGGCGAACGTTGTGCTGGCCACGCAGGACGCCGACACCATTGGCGCCAATTACGATACGGCCAGCCAGAGCTTCGCCGGCGTGTTCAACGCTGTTTCCAGCTACGGCGCGGACGGCGCGGGCGATCTCGCCACGAGATATGCGCTTTCGGTGACCCAGGGCGGCACCTCCGGGCTCAAGAGCGATAACCAGACTATCTATCTCTATCAGAGCAATGGAGTGATCTACGGCTCGACCGCCTCCACGTTCCAGGGTGTCGGGCAGAGCAACACCATCTTTAAGGTCACGGTGGACGATACCGGCAAGGTCACGCTGACCCAGTACGACGCTATCGATCACGGCGGCGACGGCACGGTGGTCTCGCTTGCTGACAATCTCATCAAGCTGACGGCGACGGCGACGATCATTGATTATGACGGCGACTCGAAGAGCAGCAGCGCCACGATCGAGATCGGTCGCAATATCACTTTCGCCGACGATGGTCCGAAGCTGATCGCTAGTGCGACGGTGACGGCCAAAGTCGACGAAGACGGCCTCACCTGGGCGAATGCCGATGCCAACCGCACGGGCGAGCATGCCGACACCGACACTAGCACGCCGAGCAACCGCCTGACGGCGACGGGAATCCTGTCGGCTCTGGTCAATTTCGGCGCGGACGGTCCCGGTCCCAATGGCGGCTTCGCCCTGAAGCCGGTCAGCGCGGCCGAACTTTCCGGCGTTACGTCGCATGAGCAACAGGTCTACCTGTCGTCGAATGGCTCGACGTTGACCGGTTATGTCGAGGCAGGTGGTGGCGTCGGCTATAATGCGGCGTACGACAAACCTGTCTTCACCCTGGTTCTCGGGGCGAACGGCGCCTACATCTTCACGCTGATCGCGCAGCTCGACCACGCGACGGGCAACGGCGAAAACACGCTGACCTTCGACCTTTCCAACTATGTCACCGCGACCGACGGCGACAACGACACCATCGACCTTGGACCCGGCAGCATTCAGGTCAGCGTGCTGGACGACATTCCGGTCCTTACGACCCGCGCATCGAACGATACGACCGAACAGGTTCTGACCGGTACGACGACCTACACCTGGACCACGACGGAAGTGGTCGCTGATACGTTCGCGTTCAAGGCCGGCAATCAGTCGGAGCGCACGCTTGTCGGTGCCGGCAGCGCGGCCGGACATGACCTGCTGCTGACGGCCAAGAGCGGTGGTTATGGCGATACGGTCAACACCAGCAGCAACAATATCGGCGTCTCCAACCCGTGGATCGACGGCCCCAGCGAAGTTCTGTCCATGAACTTCGTAACCAATGCTGGGAAGAGTAATCAGGCAGCGGATCCGCATTCGTCGGCACAGTTCAAGGTTGATGTTACTGGTAACAACAACACCGCCGCAGTCTTCATCAATGCCACCAACAACGGCAATTTCGTAGCGCTGACCTTCCTGGTCAACGGGAACGCGGTTAGCGCCAACGCGGTCTATCAGGGCAATACGCTGACTGGCTATGTGCTGGCCAAGGTTCCCGATAACGCGGTGATCAACGTCAAGGCGGCAAATGCAAACGGCACCTTCGACGTGCTCAAGGTTAGCAATTACGATGACGTGAGCTACGGCTCTAACAGGACATACCACGGCGACAAGTTTGGCATTTCCAATATTGAGACGTCTGTGACTGTGGAGGTCGAGCACTCGAAGCAAGTGCCTGTCTATACCACCGTTACCCACCATGAGACGTTGGCGGTCAGCATCGATGAAAGCGCGGGAGTTGCCGCGTCGGGTCCAAACGCCGCCGACGATACCGCCAACACCCCGCCGGTGGCGATCTACATGGCCAACGCCATCGGCTATGCCGAGTCCGCGACGAGCGTGCTTTCCGGACCGAACGCTCTATTCACCGGCAGCGTCGGCGCTGACAAGAGCGGTACCTGGTCCTTCGCCATCACCAAGGCCGACGGCAGCGCCTTCAGCGGCGTGGATTCCGGTCTGACCACGCTGGACGGCACCTCGATCAAGATGACGACTGCCTCGGACGGAACGCTGATTGGCTACACGGGCAGCAATCCGGCCGCCAACCAGATCTTCAAGGTATACGTTGATGCCGACGGTCATGTCTGGATCGCCCAGTACCAGCCGATCCATAACAGCGAAGCCGGCTCCAGCCAGGCAGCCTATGACGACGTCGTAAAGGTTGTCGTCGACGGTGGCCTACACATCCAGGCAACCCTGACCGACGCAGACGGCGACAGGACCAGCGCCGTATCGCAGGTGGATCTGACGGTCCAGTTCCAGGATGACGGTCCGGTGGCGCACGACATGGTTGCGCAGTCGGTTGCCGAAGGCTCGGTCGCCGAAGGCACGCTCGATTTCGCCCGGGGCACCGATGGCGCCGTTGTCTCTCAAATCAACGGCGTCAACCTGACGTTTGGAAATGACGGTTGGTCGCAGGGCGTCACGACAGCGCAGGGAACGCTGCGGGTAACAGCTGACGGAAACTATCAGTTCACCGCGCATTCCGACACCGTCTACAAGGATGCCGGCTCGGCAAGCTTCACCTTTGCGGTAAAGGATAGCGACGGCGATACCTCGACGGCGAACGTGTCGTTCAATGTCTCGAACACCACGGACGTGACGACGGTCAACCTTTCCGGCTCGTCCGTAACCGAAGGCTCAACTGCCAGCTACGTGTTCACGGCAACGCTGACGAACGCCTCGCAGGGNGTCACGGTTGTCCATACCGATCGGGGCGACATCACCATCGCCGACGGTCAGACCAGCGGCACGCTGACGATCGCCGCCAACAATGGCGAGGACGTCTACAGCGACGCCTCGACCAGGACAGCGACGATCACCGGCACCAGCGGCGGCAACTTCGAAAGCCTGCAGGTCGGAACTGGCTCCGCTACCGCGTCGGTCAGCGACACGATCGACGTGACGACGGTCAGCCTTTCCGGCTCGTCCGTAACCGAAGGCTCAACTGCCAGCTACGTGTTC
>NZ_JDWI01000036.1:0-52094 GCF_012932765.1 Rhizobium sp. 57MFTsu3.2 | reverse complement strand
ACCATGCGCAACTACGTCGACGCGCAGCAAGAATACGCTTCGGCCGATCACGACGGCGACGGCGTTCTCGAATATGCACAGAACCTTATAAGTAGCCCTGGCAAGACAGACGGCCTTTACTGGCCCCCCAACCAGGGAGACTCAGACAGTCCCGCCGGAGCCTTCGTCGAACAGGCNGCTCTCGAGCGTGCGAAGGCCGGGGATGGCTATTTCGGCTACCGTTTTCGGATCCTGAAGGGCCAGGGCGCCAACATAGCCGGTGGCGACTACAGCTACATAATCAACGGCAACATGATCGTCGGGTTCGCGCTCGTCGGATGGCCCGTCAAATACGGTGAGACGGGAGTGAAGACGTTCCTGGTGAGCGAGAAGGGCGTCGTCTACGAACGCGATCTCGGCACCAACACCGCCGCGGCGGTCGCGAAAATGACGCGCTTCAACCCTGACGAAAAATGGGACATCGTACCCAACTGATTTTGGCACCGCCCCGCCGATGGGAGTCATTTCGCAACGTTCGGACAAAATTCGAATGCGATGCGTCCTTTGCCGCCTGTGACTGGGAAAGACAAGCCTGCATTCCTTTCGTCAGTCTATGGCTACGAGTTGCCAGGCGCGAGCGGCGCTGCGATTGGCGCCTAAATTGAGACTTCTCAGACGACATCTGGGCGATGTTCGCCACTGCTGCAAATTCCGTAGCCGCCAGGCGCGACGAACCACCTCGCGGCGTCAGGAATAGGGTTCACGGACCCGATTTTGGAAACCGCCCCCCAAGCGAGATCACGAGTGTTGCAGTTCCGCACTCGACTCGCCGTTAAAGCAATGCTCCAGTAACAACAGGCTAAAGTTGGGAGTTGGCGATGTACTACGAGTGGAACGAAGCCAAAGCGAGACGGCAGTACCTGATCAAGTTCGCCTCGGTCTGGCTGGCAGCGATCGCGTTGGCATTTCTTCCTGTCTGGTGGTTGGTGCAGGAAACCACTTTCTAGTCTTGTCAGACGAAGATCTTGCCTGATCGGGAGACACCCAAGGGGTGAACTCGGCCGCAACGCCTACGCCTCTCAGAACTCTCGAAACAGTTCCTACCAGCTGTAGCGCCAGTTACCAACATTGGCGTACGTGCGATCGATGGTCGGCTGTGCTTTTATGACCCCGGCCAGAAAATGCGGCCACTTCCTGTGATAGTGTTCCGAGGTCCGTGCACACCCCTGCGGGCCTCGTCCTTTGCGCCTCCCACCGAATGACTAGCCCTCCCCCTCAAACGGAGGCATCCTGCCCTTCGCCCCAATAGGTTATTCTGAAACTTGTTCGCAGTCCCTCTGTGAGCAGGGTTAACTCAGGGCCCCTCAGAACCCCGTCGAGCCTTGCGCTTCTCTGTTCTACAGCCAGGCCGCGACAATAGCCGCGGCCTCGGCATTTTCAGGAGGGCTTCGATTTCGGCTGCTCCCGACCCGCGATCGACATGTGCTTGAAGCCTCTGTAGTTCGGTTACATCCGCGTGTCATTTGGCTGCACGTCGAAGCCGCTATGTGACCTCCGGCGACTGTCGATCTGGGGGCTCTCGCATACAGATGGCCTCCTCGGCGCGTCGCGGCCGCTGAATGCCTCGTCGGCATGACCGTGGTGACAGCAGGCTGGATGATGCTTGGACGAGTGAGTGTGCTGGTGGTCAAGAACACTTGGAGGGCGCCTCAATGCCCCCTAAAGTCGGCCTGGACGCACTCCTCATCAACGGCGATGAGAACTGCGACAAACGCTCGGGCACAATTCCGGGCGCCCTGAGTCGGGGTAACATAAACCAGTGAACCGAAGGCGAGATGAGCGGGCAAGGCAGGGACAGGTTCAAGATTGCCATTCTGGCTGTTGCCCTTACCGGCCTTACGGTTGGGGCCAGCCTGAGGCTTGCCGGAAATGTTGATCTCGCCGAGATGGTCTGGGTCGCGGGGGTCGTTCCTGTCCTTGCCGTCCTAATCATCGAGATTGTCCGAAGCCTCTGGAGAGGCGAGGTCGGCCTCGACATCGTGGCGGCTCTGTCCATGTCGGCCGCGCTTGTCTTCGGTGAGACGCTCGCCGCGGCCGTCGTCGCGCTGATGTACACTGGAGGCACATTCCTCGAGAGCTTTGCCGAAGGCCGTGCCCGCCGTAACATGCAAGACCTCCTCTCACGTATTCCACGCACCGCCGCCCGATACCGCGACGGCGCGTTGGAAGAGGTGTTGCTCAACCAAATCGCACCCGGCGACCTTCTCCTCATTCGGCAAGGGGACGTCGCGCCTGTCGACGGAACTGTCGAGAGCGCGCGCGCGGTCGTCGACCAGTCAGCCATGACAGGTGAATCGATGCCTGTGAGACTGATGCACGGGCAAGAGGCGATGAGCGGCTCGACCAATGTGGGTGATGCCTTCGATCTGCGCGCAAGCCGCCGCGCTGCGGAGAGCACCTATGCAGGAATCGTCCGTCTGGTCGAGGAGGCGCAGCGGTCGAAGGCGCCGATGTCTCGACTGGCAGATCGCTATTCGATCCTGTTCCTCGTCGTTACGGCCACGCTTGCCGCTGCCGCGTGGTGGATGACCGATGACCCAATCCGGGCCGTAGCCGTGCTGGTCGTAGCCACACCCTGCCCTCTGATCCTTGCGGTGCCGGTCGCGCTGGTCGCGGGCCTATCGAGGGCAACGCACTTTGGCGTGCTGATCAAGGGCGCGAGGGCCCTCGAGGCACTCACGCAGGCCCAAACATTGATCCTCGACAAGACCGGCACACTGACGGACGGCCGTCCGCAGATTGTGTCGGTCGACACTTATGCCGACTTGCAGCCGGGTGAAGTGCTTCGCTTGGCTGCGGCAGCCGATCAGGCATCGAAGCACCCCATGGCACAGGCGATCGTTGCCTCGGCACGCGCGCAGGGCATGCCCCTGCCAATACCGACGCATATCGAGGAAGTTCCAGGAGACGGGGTCGCGGCTCAGGTGGACGGCCGATCCGTCGTCGTGGGCGGGACAGATTTCGTGATCAGCAAGATTGGCAGATCGCGGGCTCCGGATCAGGAATCCGAAGCGGGCTCTGTGCTGGTCGCGGTCGCGGTGGACGGCCAGCTCGCGGGAAATCTGGTCCTGTCCGACCCGTTGCGCCGGGAAACGGCAGGCTTCCTTTCCGGCATCCGCCGCAGTGGCATTAGACGGATTGTGCTTGCCACAGGCGACCGTCACGCCGTCGCCGAGGCCGTTACTGAAGGGCTCGGGCTTGATGCCGTCCGCGCCGACCTGACGCCCGACCAGAAAGTTCTTCTGGTGCTGACCGAACGCAAGAACGGGCCGGTGATGATGGTGGGCGACGGCGTCAACGACGCTCCCGCATTGGCGGCCGCCGATATCGGCGTAGCAATGGGAGCACGGGGGGCGGCCGCCTCCGCCGAGGCTGCTAGCGTTGTTCTGCTGGTTGACGACCTCGGTCGGCTCGTTTCGGGGCTAGAAGTGGCTAAGCGATCACGCGGGATCGCGCTCGAAAGCGTCTTCGCGGGCATCGGTCTTTCCATGGCCGGAATGGTTGCCGCAGCCCTTGGCTACCTCACGCCAGTCCAGGGCGCGCTCCTTCAGGAGGCAATCGATGTTGCGGTCATCCTGAACGCCTTGCGCGCGCTGCGAATAACACCAAGAAACGTGTCGGCAGTGGGCACACGGGTTAACCCTGTCGAGCTCCAATCCCAGGCAGAACGCTACGGTGCCTCTCAATGACTAGCCTCTCCCTAGCTGAGACGCATATGGTGTCTCGACGCCGATCTGCATCGGCGATGCACGCGGCAATACCTTTGAGGGACCGGAAGCCCGTCATTGAAAGCCTCAAATTGCAAGATGTCAGAAAGGTTTAGGCTGAGCGCCGAACGCGGTCTCGATCTGCCGCGAATATTACAACCAGAAACTTATTTTGAGACGACACGGCCACTAAGTCGGGTAGGCTGCTTCCATGAGGGGGTAGCTGGAATGAACTCGGAAGCGCGAGACTATGGACATCAAACCGACTGGCAAAGCATCGCCATGCTAACGATGCCATTGGCCATTGCCGTCGTTTCGTTTGGATGTCAGTTTTTCCTGTAGATATCTCATTATGGAAGGCTCCGCGCTTTTGCAGCACAACGCTGCAGCGCAGTGACTTGCATCGTATTGGACGCCCCTAGACTGTCACAAGGAGAGCGTTGCCCGAGGCGGTTGCGTTCTATCCAGACAACCTCATTTTAAGCTCGACAAGCACAATCCGAGGAAATTCGCTGCACCCTCGCGCGACGAACTGGCGCGGCGCCCAAGGCGCAGCGATTTGATGGCGAGTCCGAAAACTCCACCGCCATGTCGCGCTGGACAGCTTTGTAGATAATCGCTGCCCTCCCTGGGGTCCTCAAGCTTGCGCTGGGTCAAGGTGCGAAACAAGCGGGCCACCTGTTCCGAACGCGGCATCATTGGAAACAGCGAAAGCGACTCCAGATGTATTTGGCGACGTTTACTTCGAGCCATATTCACTTACCTAAAGGGCAGAATAGCCCGAGAATTTAAGGGAGCTGCCTGGGCAACCTCCTCGCAGCAGGCGATACCGGCAGCTGCCTTTTGACGGAGGAGAAAATGACCGATAGCCGCTCAGATCCGAAGGGACCCGATCTCGCCCTCGGAATAGCACTCGACAACCTTCCCGATGGAGGCAAGCTGGTTGGTCACAAAGACGGCGAGCCCGTGCTTCTCGTGCGTCGTGGAGCAGAGATATTTGCCGTTGCCGCCACCTGTTCGCACTATGGCGGACCGCTGGTCGACGGCCTGGTTGTCGACGACAGTGTTCGTTGCCCCTGGCATCATGCCTGCTTCGACCTGCGAACCGGAGAGGCCCTGCGCGCACCGGCCCTGTCGCCGCTCACGTGCTGGTCAGTCGAGCAGCGCGGCGATAGGATTTTCGTTGGCGATAAACGCAAGAAATCGTCGCAAGCCTCGCGCGATAGCAATGCCGAGGTCTTGCCGGGAAGAATCGTCATCGTCGGCGGTGGCGCGGCGGCTTTTGCCGCAGCCGAAAGACTGCGGCGCGAACAATATCAGGGCGCCATCGTCATGATCAGCGACGACGAGGCGTTGCCGGTCGACCGCCCCAACCTCTCGAAGGACTATCTTGCGGGCAAGGCTCCCGAAGACTGGATCCCACTGCGCACGGAGGGCTTTTATGCCAAGAACGGCATCGAGGTACGCCTCGGAACGAAGGTTGCCGACATTGATGTCCGCGCCAGAAAGGTCGTGCTCGCCGATGGCGGCCGGGTCGCCTTCGACAAATTGCTGCTAGCGACCGGCGCCGAACCGGTGCGCCTCAGCATACCGGGTGCCGACCAGCCTCATGTCCACACACTGCGCTCGCTTGCCGACAGTCGCGCGATCATCGCGCAGAGCGGCGCGGCGCGGCGCGCTGTCGTGCTGGGCGCCAGCTTCATCGGCCTCGAGGTCGCTGCCGCGCTTCGGACCCGCGGTGTCGAAGTGCATGTCGTGGCGCCTGAGGAACGGCCGATGGAACGGGTGCTAGGTCCCCAGATGGGCGACTTCATCCGCGCCCTGCATGATGAACATGGTGTCGTCTTCCATTTGAAAGATACCGCTGCGAGCATCGGCGCCAGCGAGGTTTTGCTGACGAGCGGCAGCACGCTGACTGCCGACCTGGTCGTTGCCGGCATCGGCGTGCGCCCGCGGGTCGATCTCGCCGAAAGAGCGGGGCTTACCATCGATCGGGGTGTCCTGGTCGATGCCTATCTGGAGACCAGCGCGCCGGGGATATATGCGGCCGGCGATATCGCGCGGTGGCCCGACCCCCACAGCGGCGAGAACATCAGAGTTGAGCATTGGGTCGTGGCCGAGCGGCAGGGTGCTACCGCTGCGCTGAACATGCTCGGACGCCGGAAGGAGTTCACGGATGTGCCGTTTTTCTGGAGCCAGCATTACGACATCCCGATCAATTATGTCGGACACGCCGAGAGATGGGACGCGATCGAGATCGAGGGCGACATTGCTGCGAAGGACTGCCTCCTGCGCTTCACGCACGGCGGACGCGTTCTGGCGGTTGTCACGATCTTCCGCGATGCGGAAAGCCTCGAGGCAGAACTGGCGATGGAACACAACAAGGCATAACGCGCGTAATGGCTCTATGCCAACCCGGATCTCTCCTGTCGCAAAATAGCGCCGTGGAGTTGATCCATAAAGCAGCACCGTGTGGGCTGCCGACGTGGGCGTCACGCGCGCCGCTGTAATGGCTGCCAACGGCTTCACATGTTGATCCAGGCGCCCGACCTGCAGTGCAAGATGGGGCTTTTCCGTCCCGCGACAGCGAGGTGCCCTGAGTTGACAAATGGCTGACTGCCCATAATCTGCGCGTACGCCTTTTAGATCGCCGTTTTTTTCGTGGTGAGGTTCATGCCCATGGCAAAGTGCATGAGACGATTTCTGCTGGCGAATGTTGCCCTGTGGCTTTCCGCGATCGCGGCCGGCGCTGCGACGCTCGATACGGTCACCCAGCGCGGCAGTGTGCGTATCGGCTACATTACCGACGAGGCGCCCTTTTCCTCCGTCAAATCGGGCGCCGATCCGACGGGATATGCCATCGACCTGTGTGGCAAGATCGCCGACGAAATAGAGTATCGGGTTCCGCAACTGAAGCGCGAATACGTTGAAATGACGCTCGCCAACGGCTTCGATGCAGTGAAAAACGGACAGATCGACCTGCTTTGCGGCGCGATCACAGTCAATTTGAAGAGGCGAGAAATCGTTGACTTCTCACAGCCAATCTTTCTGACGGGGGCGACCGCGCTGCTCCGCAAAGATTCGCCTAACTATCTGCAGACTCTTTTTCTCGAGAAGCCCGCTGTTCGCCCGGTCAGCCAGCGTGTCCCCTCCACACGGGTAATCGGGGTGCGGGCAAGCACAACAACTGGAACGACCCTGCGCGAGGCGTTGGCCATCCAAGCCTCGAAGACGAAGCTTTCCGATTTCGAAACGCACGAGGATGGGCTTAAGGCGCTGGAGGATCACAAGATCGACGCCTATATCGCCGATCAGGTGCTACTCATCAGCCTGGCCAAGAGGGCACGCGATTCATCGTCGCTCGAGATCGGTGATCGGCTCTTTACGCATGAACCCTATGCAATAGCGCTGCGTCGCGACGACGCCGACTTCCGCCTGCTGGCCGACCGTGCGTTGACGGCATTCTATCTGTCGGACGATTTTCTGCCGCTGCTGGAAGGCTATTTCGGATCCGAGGCGCCGATGCTGCACACGCAAATCATCATGGAGCATGTTCCCGATTGATTTTAATCACCTCAATCAAGGGATTACACAAGCAGCTGCACCGCCTTGCGGAACGACCGACCGCAAAGGGGTATCCTGATGGCTAATGCCCGCCGCGCCCGAGAAGATGGGCAGCCAACCGCCAGGTGTGATGCGCGATTCGGTCGAGTCGTCGAGCGGCGTCGATCCGCGCGAAGGCACTTGCAGCTACCAGCTCTCCCAGTGCAACCGAGGCAAGAGTTGTCGCGCGATGGTCCTGCTTCAGCGCGCTGAGTTCTTTTGCCGCCCGTTCGGCGTCCGAAAGCGTCGCGGCGACCTCGGGTGACACGCTCCAACCGATAGCCGCGGCCTGCGCGCTGAGGGCGGTTTCAGAAGTGATCGAGCGACCAATCGCTTCGGCCGCGATCATCACACGTGCGCATAGCTCGGTCGCGCGGCGTTCGAGAACGGCTTCGACCGGCCGGCCGGGGAGCTCCCCCTCCTCCAGGACGTCCGCAAGGCGCGAAGCGTGATCGAGCGCGTGCAGCATGCTCGTCATGCGCAACCGCTCATCCTCAGTCTCGGGCGGCTCCTTCAATTCGGAGAGAAAATCCCGTATCTCCGTCAGCACAATGCCGGTCGAAACGCCTCCGGTCGCAAGCCTCGTCGGGCCTGAGAGCGCAGCAGAAACCGAGGCAGTGTTCATCGCGAGGACGTCCGCCAGGACGCGCCTGACTGTCTCGATCGCGATGACCGGACTGGCAAGGGCGCTTGGATCAAGCGCGCGCTGAACGGCTGTCTGCCTCGACGGCAACATACGCTCGACAACGCGGGTAAACCATTGCGTCGCCGGAAGCAGCACCGCAACCCCTACGACGTTATAGGCCGTGTGATAGGCAGCAAGCTGCGTCATCCCGTCGACCGACGCGGAAAAGCGTTTCATCAGTACAGTCGTGAACGGAAAGGCGATGATCGCGATAAGCGCCGCGATCATCTTGAACAGCACATAGGCCAGGGCGAGGCGCTTGGCCGTCGTGCTGGCGCCGATCGCGGCTAAGGCGGAACTCGTCGCCGTCCCGATATTCTGGCCGATGATCAGTGCTGCGCCTTGCTCCAGGCTCACTGCCCCGGCGTAGAAGGCGGAAATGGTCACGGCGATCGCCGCCGTCGAGGACTGCATGACCGCCGTCATCGCCAAGCCAACGCCGATCAGCATCATGAGGCCAGCCAAACCCGCACCCCAGCTAACTCCCGGAGAACCAAGCACCGAGGGCAGATCGGACGGATGCAACGTCTCCGCCAGCCCCCCCATGCCCTGCTGCAGCGTCGTCAGCCCGTAAAGAATGAGCGCGAAACCCGCAAGCGCACTGCCCCCCGCCGCGATCCTCCCGCCGCTCAGTAGCTTGGCCAGCGCTCCGATGAATATCATCGGCAGCGCGTAGGGTGAGAGCGAGACTCTCACGCCGATCAGCGCAACCAGCCATCCCGTTCCCGTTGTGCCGACATTGGCGCCGAAAACGAGCCCAAGCCCCTGCGGGAAGGTCAAGAGCCCGGCGTTGACGAGACCGATCGTCGTCATCGTCACCGCGCTCGACGACTGGACGAGCAAGGTGACGACAGCGCCCCAGAAAGCGCCGGAGAGCGGCGTGGCGACTGCCGCGCCCAAGGCGGTCCGTAACGCCGATCCCGCCAATGCCTTGAGGCCGTCGGTCATGACGGTCATGCCGAGGAGAAAGAGCCCAATTCCACCGAGAATGGCAACCGCTGTCGACATCGGCGTTTGGCTCCCTTCGCTTCGCTCTTTATCTCTTCAAGCTAATAGGACCAACCTCGCCGTGCAAGCGGGCTTGGAATGCCCTTCCTTTGGGTGAGTGAGCACACGGGAAGCCAACGCGCGGCCTTCGATTCGGTGCTTATCTTTTCCGGATCTGATCCGCGGCGGCCGGCCTCCCCCCTTGCCTCTCCTTGCCGTAAGAGGATGCTTCTCCGCCAGTTGTTGCGACTCAGCGGCTTGCAAAAAACCTGTTGGCGGGCCGAGATAGGCCAAGGTGTTCACGTAGCGTCGCACCCTCGTAATCCCTCCTGAAAATGCCTCGTCGCTGCAGCTCGGGTACAAGCCGATCAACGACATCGTCGAGACCTTGGGGAAGGTAGGGGAAGACGATGTTGAAACCGTCGCTGCCGCGTGCCGTCAGCCATTGCGCCATCTCATCGGCGATCGTTTCCGGCGTTCCTACGAACGCAAGGCCCGCGTAGCCCCCATAGCGCTGCGCGAGCTGCCGAACGGTCAACTGCTCTTCCTGGGTGAACTTCAGCACTTGCGCGCGGCCGGTCTTGCTGGCGTTCGTCTCGGGTATCTCAGGCAGCGGCCCGTCCGGATCGAAGCCGGAAGCATCATGACCAAGGGCGATCGAGAGCGAAGCGACGGCGCTGTCATAGTGAACGAGGCTGTCGAGCAGCGCCCGTTTCGCGCGCGCCTCCTCAATGCTGTCGCCAATGACGATGAAGGCGGCCGGCAGGATCTTGAGGCTATCAGGATCGCGGCCGACGGCGGCCATCCGCCCCTTGATATCGGCATAGAGTGATTGCGCCGCCGGGAGATCGCGCGGCGAGCAGAAGACGACTTCGGCTGTCTCGGCGGCAAGCTGGCGGCCCGGCTCTGACTGCCCCGCCTGCACGATCACCGGCCATCCCTGAGGCGGGCGGGCAATATTGAGCGGACCGCGCACGCTGAGCTCCTCGCCCTTGTGATTGAGGACATGCATTTTGGTCGGGTCGAAAAACTGGCCACTTTCCACGTCGCGCGTAAATGCGTCGTCGGCGAAACTGTCCCAGAGGCCGGTGACGACGTCGTAAAACTCGCGGGCGTGGCGATACCGTTCGCCGTGTTCGACATGTTCATCGAGGCCAAAATTCAGCGCGGCGTCGGGATTAGCCGTCGTCACAATGTTCCAGCCCGCGCGCCCGGCGCTGATATGGTCAAGCGAGGCGAAGCGGCGCGCAACGTGATAGGGCTCGTCGAAGGTCGTCGAGGCTGTCGCAACGAGCCCGATCCGATCGGTGACGGCGGCAAGCGCCGACAGCAGTGTGAACGGCTCGAAGGAGGTTACCGTCTGGCTCCTCTTCAGTGCCTCCACAGGCATGTTGAGCACGGCCAGATGATCAGCCATGAAGAAGGCATCGAACTTCGCCGCCTCCAGCCTTTGCGCAAACTCCTTTAAGTGCTTGAAGTTGAAGTTCGCGTCCGGGTAGGCGCCGGGATAGCGCCAGGCTCCGGTATGCAGACTGACGGGGCGCATGAAGGCGCCGAGATGCAATTGTCGCTCGTGTGCCATCAAGTCGTCCCGCCTTATGCCTGCCCGTGCCCGCCGACTACGCCTGCGGCTGCTTGGTCTTGCGCAGGTACGGCAGCACCGTGTCAAACGATCCGAAGCGCGTTACCGCGTCCTCGTTGGAGACGGCAGCCGTGATGATGACGTCATCGCCCTGCTGCCAGTTCGCCGGCGTCGCGACCTGATGCTTTGCCGTCAACTGAATGGAGTCGATCGCGCGGAGGATCTCGTTGAAGTTTCTCCCCGTCGTCATCGGGTAGGTGAGGATCAGCTTGATTTTCTTGTCCGGGCCGATGATGAAGACGGAACGAACGGTTGCGTTGTCAGCTGGCGTGCGGCCTTCCGACGTTTCTCCGGCTCCAGCCGGCAGCATGTCGTAGAGCTTGGCAACCTTCAGGTCCTTGTCGCCGATCAATGGATAGTCGACATCGAAGCCGGTCGCCGTCTTGATATCGCTCTTCCACTTGCTGTGGCTTTCCACCGGATCGACAGAGATGCCGATGATCTTGGCGCCGCGGCTGCGGAATTCGGGCTCCAGCCCTGCCATCGCCCCAAGCTCGGTCGTGCAAACCGGCGTGAAGTTCTTCGGATGCGAGAAGAGCACCGCCCAGCCGTCACCAATCCAGTCGTGGAACTGAATGGGACCCTGCGTGGTGTCGGCGGTGAAATCAGGGGCAATATCGTTGATGCGGAGGCTCATGAGTAGTGACCTTGTTGGAAATGGCGCTGGTGTTCAATGACCGGCGATTCTGTAGTCGTTTTCTGGCGCTGTTCAAGCACTTGTGCCACGATGCCGGTGATTAATGGCCGCAAAGATCGCGTGCCGACCAGTTGGCATCGTCGATGACATCGACTACCACGCGGACGAGGCCTCTTTACCAAGAGACGGCTTTTTCGGCGGTATCTTATCAAGATGCCGCGTTCTGGCTTTCAGGGTTTCAAAGGCACGGTAGCCCCCCGGCCACCGGCCATAGCCGCTGGCGACATTGACGTGCCCGGCCAGACCGGCATTGCGAAGCTCGCTGCCCCAGAGACGGGCAAACAGTGTCAGGCGATCGAGCGACATATAGTGATCGTTCAGGCTGCCGACGACGATACTCGGAAACGGCAGCTCGGCCGTCGGCATCGTACCAAACGCAATCTGCCCGGGATGCAGCTTCTCGGTCACCAGCAGGTCGCACGGCGCCACCAGCAGCGCTCCCCTCACCCGCGCCGCAGAAGGCCGCCCGGCAAGGCTTGCCGCAAGCAGACATCCAAGACTGTGAGCAACGATATAGGCTTCACCGGCATCTTCGAGCACGGCCTCGAGCCTCACCCGCCAGACGCTGAGGTGCGGATGATCCCAATTGTCCTGCTGGACGAGGCGACTTTCGGGATGATCCCGCAGCCATGCGGTTTGCCAGTGCGCATCTTCTGATCCGAAGAGCCCGGGAAGAATTAGTACTGGCGCCATCATCAATCCTTATCCGCATCGTGTGAAGGAGTATCTGTTCCTAGAGAACGCCGAGGGTGATTGCGAAGAGGAACCCGAAGGCGAACACCGTCGCCGCGGAAGCGGCCACATCCGCCGCGGCATCGGCACGCCGGCTACGCGGAGCAATATGGCGAGCATCGAAAACGGCCATGACGATCCCTCAGTACCAAGGCGCCGGAGACGAGCTCCAATAGTAGATTTCATAGTCGCGTGCCGTCAGTTCGCCGTCGCCATGCGGCTCGCACCGTGGCGCGGCTGCCGGTTGGGAAGGACCGATGAGGACCATCGACCGGAACCAAAGAAGAAGAGACTGCATCATCGTTTTCTCCTTGCCGCACCTCAGATCAGCTGGTTGCGCCTCGCATTCGAAAGCAGGTCCGCGGCGCTGGCGACGGGGCCGAACAGCATCAGCAGTCGATTTTGCTCGCGCATCGTCAGCCGATAGCGACGCGCAAAGTCGAAGACGCTCCAAAGCTCGCTCCCCATCGCCCGTTTCTCCGCACTGTCCATGCCACCATTCCTCCAAATCTCATTCGGCCGCCTGAAGCGAGGCCCTTGCCGACGGGACGAAAGAGAAGGCTGCCAGTTCGTCGACGACAGAACCGATACGGCCAGACAGCGCCTCCGAAGCGATTTTGTAGTCGACGAAATCGCGGTCAGCGGCATAGACGGCCGTCGGCAACGTGTGGGCCATGAAGAATCCGAACAGCGGCCGCAGCTGATGCTCGACAATCAGGGCATGGCGGTCTCCGCCTCCGGTGGCAGAAATGATGATGGGCTTCGAGCGCAGTTCGCTCGGCTCGATTAGATCGATCAAGTGCTTGAACAGGCCGGGATACGAGCCCTTGTAGGTCGGCGAGCCGATGACCAGGACATCCGCCTTGACGATATCATCAAGAACCTGGCTGGCCTGTTCATCCAGGTCGCGACGCCAGAGCGCAGTGCCCAGCGACGGACCGACGTCCTTCAGATCGTAGATCTTGCTTGAAAAGCCGTAGTTTTCAGCAGCAAGCCCCGCAATATGCTCGACCAGGGCATAGGTCTTGGACGGACGGTTAAAGCTACCGGCAATACCCACCAATCGCAGCGACATAGATCTCTCTCCTTTGTTGTTAGACCGAATATTGTCTATAAATTTTATGAACAAAAGAAATGACGTTCCGTTATCTAGGAGAACCGTGAAATTCGATGCCCTCGGGCGCGCCGTCACGCAGCGGCTTCTGCAACTCTCCTAAGCTGTTGAACAGCAAACCTACGAGGCGGCAGAGAGCGACGGCCAGACCGTGTAATCGCGTGCGCCTGCTACGGCCCGGCCGTTCAAAAGTTCCAAGGCGTGCCGCAAGCTTTCTGTCTCGGCATACGCGTTTTTCTTGGAACCTTTGGCCGCGCCGCTCGTTGTGTGATTGCAGCGTTTGAAATCCGCGCTGCCGGACCAGCATCGCCTATGTAGGTTCGTCAAAAAGGCCCGGTGGTTTCTATCCCGCCGGGCTTTTCTTGGTCCCTTCCCCCGCTTTTCTCCTTCGATTGTCGTTCGTTTTGAACAACTTGCGGTCTCGAGCATTAACTATCGTCAGCAACCAGGAAACAACCCAATGACGATCACCGCCAAAGTTGCCGCCGCCCTATGCATGCTCATGGCACTGAGTTCTTGCGCAAACACGATCAAGGGCATTGGGCGCGATACGGCCAATACCGTCAATGCGACCCAGAACGCCGGCAATCGTGTAGCGAATGCTGCGTCCCGCTAATCTCGTTGATGGCTTCGCCGCCAACAACCGGGCCCTGCATACTTCCGGTCTGAAACCCGCCGAGACGCGTTTTTTGGTGGACAGCCTGAGCGCGTTCGAAAGGAGCGTTTCAATCTCTTCGCGTTAATCGACGGAAATAGCCGGCGGGCCTTGAAATCGCATCGATCGAAGCAAAGATTCGTCTGGATGCTATGGAGGCCTAGCCATGTCGAACTATAAAGAGGAAAGGCGGTTTCGGTGTCAGGACGACAGAGGAAAAACCTATGTCGTCATTCAGCAGATCAGGATTTCTGGCCAAAACGCGCCTTCGCCCAAGACCGACTATATGACCGAGGAAGGCGAGATCGTGAATCGACTCGATGAAGATCATTTTCTGCTCCTGCTCGATGGGCAGGTACTGCACATTCCCCATATCTCGGATACGGATCACTGAGCGGTGACGGCAACGACAGAAATGGCGCGCCGCTGACTCCAGGTGCTTTCGCTGCGTCTGCCGCCGACCAAACTCAACCGAATCATGATTCGGCGCGATCATCCGCATGACTGGGACATGAACGCCGGCTTCAGTGCGCATTCATTCGCCACATCTAATCTGCCCAACCATCAGCGCTCCGAAGGCGTTGCGTTGACAGATACAGATGGAGACCGATCATGAGAAAGCTAGTTGTTGCAGCCGCCGGACTAGCGACGCTGCTCGTAGCCTCACCGGCTTTCGCGGACGGCGTATACTTCGAGTTCGGCTCCGGCCCACGCCATTATGACGATCCGCCTCCGCCGCGCTACTATAGGCACGGCCCGCGCTATGCGTACGACGATGATGGCGATGATTATTATCGCCCGCGTTATGCGCGACAGGTGTGCTGGGACCAGCCCTACCAGAAAAAGAGCCATCACCACTACATCACCAAATACAGGACGGTCTGCCGCGATCGCTAACATGCAGTGCGGAAGGCAATGATGGTGCGCCCGGCGGCGCACGATCACCGGTTCCGCATCCTGCGTCCTGCCTTCCTTTTTCAACGAAAGCGCAAAAAGGTGATTGGCCCGGATGGTTAGGTTGCGATAGGACTTCGCGCATCATTGCCTGCCGCCGGAGTGCCTAAGTGTCGATTGCCGATATTTCCTTGTTGAGCGCCCTTTTTGCCGGCGCGCTGTCGTTCCTGTCGCCCTGCGTCCTGCCTCTCGTTCCCCCCTATCTCTGCTATATGGCCGGCATTTCCGTCGAGCAGTTTCGCGGTGGCAGCGCCGTTGCCGTTGCGCCGGACGCGCGGCGGGGCGTGCTGTTTTCGGCGCTTTTTTTCACACTCGGCTTCGCGACCGTTTTTGTGGCGCTCGGCGCTGGTGCATCCAGCATCGGCATGGCGCTTCGCCAGCATCTCGATCTCCTGGCAAAGATCGGCGGCCTGATCATCATCGTCATGGGTTTGAATTTCCTCGGAGTCTTCCGGATTGGAATTCTGGCCCGCGAGGCGCGCTTCCAGGGCAGCGGCAAGCCCGCGACGCTGACCGGTGCCTATATCATGGGCCTGGCTTTCGCTTTTGGCTGGACACCCTGCATCGGTCCGGTACTCGGTGCGATCCTTGGCGTTGCGGCCTCGCGGGAGACGGTTGGCTCAGGTGCTGGGCTGCTGGCCGTCTATTCCCTCGGCCTTGCCATCCCGTTCTGGATCGCCGCTGGCTTTTCCGGCGCCTTCATGAACTTCCTGACGCGCTTTCGCCGGCATCTCGGAACGGTCGAGAAAGTCATGGGCGTATTCCTCGTCCTGACCGGCCTCGCCTTCATGTTCGGTTTCGTCAGTGACGTCGCAATCTGGTTCCAGCAGACCTTTCCAATCCTGATGAAAATCGGCTAAGCCGAAATCACCCCGAAGAAAGTTGCATTTGGAATAGCCGTTGTTCGATATTGTCAGTCTGCTCCAGCCGTTCTTCGGCCTGATCCTCATTGGCTATATCGCAGGCAAGGTGACGAAGCAGCCGGCCGACGCGCTCGGCTGGATGAACACCTTCATCATCTATGCAGCGCTGCCGGCGTTGTTCTTCAAGCTCGTCTCACGCACGCCCTTCGAAGATCTGACAAGGATCGACTTCATCGCCACCGATCTCGCGGCAACCTATTCGATCTTCATTGCACTGTTCGCGATCGGTCGCTGGATCCGGGGTAATTCGCTCGCCGACTGCACGATCCAGTCGTTTGCCGGCGCCTACGGCAACATCGGCTATATGGGGCCTGGCCTCGCTCTGCTGGCGCTCGGCCAAGCAGCGGCCATACCGGTCGCGCTGATCGTCTGCCTCGAGAACGCGCTGCACTTTATCGTCGCGCCGGCGCTGATGGCAGCGGCAGGCGATGACCGGCGTTCCGCGGGACGGCTGGCGATCGACATTACTCGGAAAGTGGCCTTCCACCCCTTTATCCTGTCGACGGCGTTCGGCTTCGTTGCTGCCGGCTTTCACATCGATCAGCCGGCCGCATTCCAGCATTTCGTCGACTATCTCGCGCAGGCTGCCGCCCCCTGCGCTTTGTTTGCCATGGGCGTCACGCTGGCGCTTCGGCCGGCGAGGCGCATACCGGCCGAAATCGGCTATATCGTTCTGGCGAAGCTCATCGTGCACCCGATTGTCGTCTATCTCGCGCTGACCGCCATCGGTGGCTTCGAGCCGGTCTGGATATATGCCGCGGTACTGCTTGCCGCCCTGCCGACGGCAACCAACGTCTTCGTCATCGGGCAGCAATATGGCGTCTGGAAGGAACGCGCTTCGGCAACGATCCTGATCACGACGGCGCTTTCCGTCGTGACCGTCTCGCTCTTCCTGATTGCGATCAAATCAGGCTTTCTTCCGGCTTAGCTTTTCCTTGATCGCGCCGGGAATATCGCGGAACGAACGACCAGGCTCGATGCCCTCACGCATGACAATGCTGCGCAGTGGGGGGAGTGCCGACAGAATGTGCAGGCCGGCAGCGCGCATCATCTGAACAGGCAGGAAATCGGACAATAGCGAGCGATTAAGAAGATCGACGCTCGCGGTGCGGCTCATGATATCGGCGCGACGCTTCCGATCGAAACGGTCGCCGGCATCAGCCGCGATCGGCAGTTCGGGTCGCGTGCAAAGAATGTCCTGAAGCGCCATGACATCGCGCAGGCTGAGGTTCAGCCCCTGCGCGCCGATCGGCGGGAAGACATGCGATGCCTCGCCAATGAGGGCAATCCGCCCCTTGCCGGAGCGATGGGCCATCATGCCTGATAGAGGCCAGAGCTGCACACCTTCCTCGACGGTCACCTTACCGAGCAGTGACTGCATGCGCTCCTCGACGACATTGCTCAGTTCAACGAGCGAGAGTTCATTGCGGGCGACGGCATCCGATGGGTTCTGGACCCAAACGAGGCTGGAGCGATTGGCGGGCAGCGGCACCTGAGTGAAGGGTCCGCTTTCCGTATGGAACTCCGTCGAGATATTCTCATGCGGCAGCGAGTGTTCGAAGTTCAGCACCATGGCCGACTGCCGATAAGACCAGGTGCGAACGTCGATGCCGGCGGTTTCGCGCAGCTTCGACTTGCGCCCATCAGCGCCAACCGCGAACGTCGCCGACAGGATTTCGCCATCGGCAAGCGTGACCGTCACCGATTCGGTGCCGATATCGATCACGTCGGCAAACGACGTAAAGCGCGTGATGTTCCCCTCACCGGCGATCGCGGCCTCCAGCACCCCCATCAAGGCTTTGTTCGGGAAATTGTAGCCGAAGGCCTCAAGATCGAGTTCGACCGAACGGAATGTGGTGATCGGCGCCCGCAGCAGGCGATTCGTGCCGTCGATGATGCGCATGGTGGAAAGCGGCGCGGCCGCTGGCCGCAACTTTTCCCACAACGTCAACCTGTCGAGGAAACGGATCGATTGATCCATGAGCGCGGTCGTGCGCCGGTCCTGGCTCGGCGATGGCGGGGCAACGAGAGCCACGTTGCGTCCGCCGCGAGCCAAGGCGATGGCGGCGATCATGCCAGCAAGCCCGCCACCGATCACCGCGATTTCAAAAGTCTTCATTGCACCGTTCCGTCAATTCTTTGACGGCGATCCGGTGCTTATGCAGCCGGCTTCGCCTGACGGCGCCAACTATAGCCCTTGCCAGCGTCCGCGTCACGCACAGCCGGTTGATAATGATGCGGAATTCCCGGCAGGCGATGTTCCGTGAGGCGCTTTATCGCAGTCTCGTTGGTGACAGCGAAGCTGTCGATGCCGACCCGCTGCATCAGCGGAATCTGGTCGATCAGCACGTCGCCGACGGCGCGCAGTTCGTTGGTGTATCCAAGGCGGTCGCGCAGGAGGGATGCATGGCTGAAGGCCCGGCCATCGTTGAACGCCGGGAAGGCGACAGCGACGATCTCAAGCCGATAGAGGTAGGGCTCGAGCTTGCGAATATCGTCCGCCGGCTTGATCAGCACGCCGAAGCCGACCTCGTTGCTCTCGTCGGCCCTGGCGATCAGCTCGTCCAGGCCGAGAAGGGGCTTCTGCCCCTCGCCTGCCTTCACCTCTTCAGTCTCGATCACCCAGGGATCGTTCTCTACGAAGCCGGTTTCTCTCCAGATCTTGGTCATCGTCCCCTCCTTACGCCGCTTCTGCCGCCGAACCATACAGCGCGTCCTTGAACGGCTGAGGACCAACGCGGCGATAGGTTTCGAGGAAGATCTCAGACGGCTCCTTGCGGATTGTCAGATAGGTGTTGACGATCGTTTCGATCGCGTCGGTCACCTTGTCGGGCTCGAAGCCGCGGCCGATGATCTCGCCGATCGACGTATGCTCGTCGCCCGAACCGCCAAGCGTGATCTGGTAGAGCTCAGCGCCCTTCTTCTCCACGCCCAGCAGGCCGATATGGCCGACATGGTGATGGCCGCAGGCATTGATGCAGCCGGAGATCTTGATCTTCAGCTCGCCGATCTCAGCCTGCCGATCCGGATCGCCAAAGCGCCGGGAGATTTCCTGCGCAACAGGAATGGAGCGCGCATTGGCGAGCGCGCAGTAGTCCAGCCCCGGACAGGCAATGATATCGGTGATCAGACCGGCATTGGCCTCGGCGAGGCCGATGGCGACGAGACCGCGATAGACCGCTTCGAGATCGGCGAGCGCCACATGCGGCAGGATCAGGTTCTGCTCGTGGCTGACGCGGATTTCGTCGAAGGCATATTCCTCAGCGATATCGGCAATGGCATCCATCTGGCTATCCGATGCATCGCCCGGAATGCCGCCGATCGGCTTCAGGGAGATCGTCACCATGCCGTAGTCGGGATGCTTGTGCGGCTGCACGTTCTGCTGCACCCAGCGAGAGAAAGCCGGATCGGCCTTCTTCCAGCGAGCGAGATTTTCCCAGCCTTCGGCGCGATCCGGCAGGGCCGGCGGCGCAAAATAGGCGGCGATGGCTTCGACATCAGCTTCCGGCAACTTCAGCTCGGATTCCTTGAGTTCCGCGAACTCTCCCTCGACCTGACGCGCCAACTCTTCCGCGCCTGTTTCGTGCACGAGGATCTTGATGCGAGCCTTGTATTTGTTGTCGCGACGGCCATGCAGGTTGTAAACGCGCACGATGGCTGTCGTATAGGACAGCAGGTCCTCTTCCGGAAGGAAGTCGCGGATCAGCTTGGCGATCATCGGCGTGCGGCCCTGGCCCCCACCGACATATACGGCAAAGCCGATTTCACCCTTCTCGTTCTTCTTCAGATGCAGGCCGATGTCGTGGACCTGGATCGCGGCGCGGTCACGTTCTGCACCGGTGACGGCAATCTTGAACTTGCGCGGCAGGAACGAGAATTCCGGATGCACCGAGGACCACTGGCGCAGGATCTCGGCGTAGGGGCGCGGATCCGCGATTTCGTCGGCGGCTGCACCTGCAAAATGGTCGGCAGTAACATTGCGAATGCAATTTCCCGACGTCTGCAGAGCGTGCATCTCAACGGATGCCAGCTCGGACAGCGCATCCGGGATTTCGGAGAGCTTCGGCCAGTTGAACTGCAGGTTCTGGCGGGTCGTGAAGTGGCCGTAGCCGCGGTCGTACTTGCGCGCGATATGAGCGAGCATCCGCACCTGGCGCGAGCTCAGCGTCCCGTAAGGAATCGCGATACGCAGCATGTAGGCGTGAAGCTGCAGATAGACGCCGTTCATCAGGCGCAGCGGCTTGAACGCGTCTTCGGCAAGCTCACCGGAAAGGCGGCGCTGCACCTGGTCGCGGAACTGCTCGACGCGCTCGGCGACAAAAGCGTGGTCAAATTCGTCGTAACGATACATCTGCTTCCTCAGACTGCGATGAATGCGGGGTCGGCGGGCTTGTAGCCCGGCGCGTATTCCATGGTTGGGCCCTGGGCACGAATGCGTTCGCGCAAGCGCAGCGGCCACAGCACGCCGTTGCTCTCCTGAACCTCGACGACGGCTACGTCCACGACCTGATTGTCGGCATAGGACTTCTTGCCAATTGCTTCCAGCGCATCGACGGCTTCTGTATGGCGAGCAACAAGGGCTTCCTGCAGCGAGGTCACCCATTGGCCGTTGGCGTTCAGCCAGACGGCGATGCCATCCGTCAGTCGGTTGGCAGTCAGGACCTTGTCCACCATGTTCAGCTCCTTGCAAATTCCTCGGACCGGGCGAGTTCGCGCACGAGCGGTTCCGACAGTTCCAAATTGGCGCCTGCTACAGCATCGCCGATAATGACCATAACCGGGCCGGTCAACTCGTCACGGTGCTGCAGATCAGGAAGATCCCGCAGAATCCCATGCAACAGCCGGCGATTGGGACGGCTGGCATTCTCGATGACGGCGACAGTGGTTTCTGCCGGAAGGCCAGCCTGCATCAGGCGCTCGGCGACGGAAGCGGCGACGGTGCGCCCCATATAGACGGCGATCGTTGCGCCTGAGACGGCGAGGCTTGCCCAATCCGGCAGGACATCACCCGTCAGATCGTGGCCGGTCGTGAAGACCAGCGAGGATGCCACGCCACGCAACGTCAGCGGCAACTCGAAATCGGCGGCGGCGGCGAAGGCCGAGGTGATGCCGGGGACCACTTCATAGGAAATGCCCGTAGCCCGCAGCGCCGCCATTTCCTCACCTGCCCGGCCGTAGACCAGCGGATCGCCGGACTTCAGGCGAACCACGCGCTTGCCTTCGCGACCGAGATATACGAGCAGATCGTTGATCTCTTCCTGCGACTTCGAATGGCATCCCTTGCGCTTGCCGACCGACAGGCGCTCGGCGTCGCGGCGGCCCATGTCGACGATTTCCTGCGGCACGAGGGCATCATAGACGATGACATCGGCCTCCATCATCACGCGCTGGGCGCGCAGCGTCAGCAGGTCCGCAGCACCCGGCCCGGCGCCGACGAGCCAGATGTGCCCCTCGACCTTCTCAGCGGACCGAAACAGGCCGTTGGCTGCACGGCGAGCCTGCGGCAGGTTCTCGCGGGCGACAGCATCGGCGACCGCGCCGGAGAAGAAGCGGCGCCAGAACAGGCGGCGCGCAGCGCCCTTCGGGACGAGATGCTCGACGGTCTTTCGATAGCCGATGGCAAGATCGGCCAGCCGCCCAAGTGATGGTGCAAGAAGTTGATCGACCTGTGCACGGATCATCTGTGCGAGCACCGGTCCCGCGCCTTCGGTGCCGATAGCGACAGCGACCGGCGCGCGATTGACAAGAGCAGGCGTGAAGAAATCGCAGTAGTCAGACTGATCGACGGCGTTGGCGGGCACCTTTTCGGCGCGCGCGGCCTCAACGATAGCGCGATCCTGCGCCGCGTCTCCGGTCGCAGCAAAGACGAGTGTTGCCCCACGGACTTGCTCGTCCACAAAAACTGCGCGCACCGTCTCAATCCGATTGGCGATCAGATAGGCGTGGTAATCGGCCTCAGGATGATCGGTATAGGCAACAACCCGTGCCTGCGTGTTCAGCAGCAAGCGAACCTTGGCGAAAGCCTCGTCGCCATTGCCGAAGACGGCCGCGATCCTGCCCTCGACGCGAAAGAAGGCAGGGAATACCGACAGTTGTTCAGTCTTGGGAGACATCATCAATCCATTTCGAAGTTGCCGGAATATGCACTCTCTGCCCAGGCAAATGAAGAAACAGAAATTCCAATGCCCGCGCGCGCACGTATTCTTTTACTCGCTCTCTCAATGATTTGAGTAAAAGTCACCGGTGCGGCGCAGCGGACACACCTGCGTCTGCCGCAGCGCAGCAGAAAGGCTGTGACAAATCCCGCTCCCCGTCGAAATCGGCATTTGCCTCGCCTGCCGCTACCGGTAGAGTGCGGCCACCAAGGAGAAAGCCATGTCCGACCAGACCATCGCCGCCCGCCTGCTCAACGTCATGGAACAGGACATCCTGCCGATGACCGAACGCGGCGTCGCTGCCGGCAACAAGGTGTTCGGCGCTGCGATCCTGCGCAAGTCCGACCTCTCGCTCGTCATCGCCGAGACCAATAACGAGCTTGAAAATCCGCTGTGGCATGGCGAGGTGCACACGCTGAAGCGCTTGTACGAACTGGGCGAGAAGCCAGCCACCAAGGATCTCATCTTTCTGTCGACGCACGAACCCTGCACCATGTGCATGTCGGCGATCACCTGGGCCGGGTTCGACAATTTCTACTATTTCTTCAGCCACGAGGATTCGCGCGACGCCTTCGCCATTCCTCACGACCTGAAGATCCTGAAGGAGGTTTTCGGTCTGGAACCGGGTGGCTACAGGCGCAGCAATGCATTCTGGAACAGCTTTGCCATTGCCGATCTCGTCGAGACCGAAGAAGAGCATTTGAAGGCCGAACTGAAAACACAGACTGCGCGCATCAAGGCGCGGTACGATGCGCTCTCGGAAAGCTACCAAGCGTCGAAGAGCGACAACGATATTCCACTGAACTGAGTGACCATGGAAGCCTCAAAAGACATTTCGCGCCTGATCGAGATCATGGCCGCGCTTCGCAATCCGGCAACCGGCTGCCCCTGGGACATCGTCCAAACGTTCGAGACGATAAAGCCCTACACGATCGAGGAGGCCTATGAAGTCTCCGACGCAATCGAGCGCAATGACATGGACGACCTCTGCGAGGAGTTGGGCGACCTGCTGCTGCAGGTCGTGTTTCATGCGCGCATGGCCGAGGAAGCGGGAGAATTTTCCTTTGGCGACGTCGTTGAGGCAATCACCCGCAAGATGATCCGCCGCCATCCGCATGTCTTCGCCCGTTCTGATGCCGACACGCCCGATGCGGTGAAGAAGCAGTGGGACGACATCAAGCAGGCAGAAAAGCGCGAGCGCGCCGAACGGCGAGCCAAGCGCGGCGTCAGCGAGGATTTCAAGGCGGGGTTCCTCGGATCGGTCCAGCGGAGCTTCCCTGCCCTGACAGAGGCGCTGAAGCTGCAGGAACGCGCTGCAAAGGTGGGCTTCGATTGGTCAGCGCCCGAACCGATCCTCGACAAAATCGAGGAGGAAATCGGCGAGTTGCGTGTCGCCTTAGCGGAAGGCGATCAAGCAAAGGTCAGTGATGAGCTCGGCGACCTCATCTTCGCCGTGGTCAATATCGGCAGGCATGTAAAGGCTGACCCGGAAGATTCCTTGCGCGGAACGAATACAAAATTTCGTAGACGTTTCAGTCATATCGAAGCCGTTCTTGACGCGGAAGGCGAAACTTTGGACGCGGCGAGTCTGGAGCGGATGGAAGAAATCTGGCAGGCGGCGAAGGCTATCGAGCGGCAACTGGGCTGAGCCGACATCCTTACCTGCGTGAGGCCCAGTCCGGGCATAATGCAAAGCCCCCTGCAGGGAGCTCTAGCGTTCCCAATCCTCTTTCGCGACTTTCGGCCCGTTGCCCAGGCGGCGCTCCAGTTCGACCGCTTCGGTTTCCGAGAGACGTACATCGAGCGTGATCGACCCGTCCTCGTTGTCCTCGCGGTTATCGACGATCGCATGATCGTAGAGCCAAGGCAGCAGCGCCAACTTGTCGACAGGCAAGCGCACAGTCGCTTCGGTCAGCACGCCTGACAGTCTGCGGCTGATCTCTCCCATCAGCGTATCGATACCCTCGCCGCTGATTGCGGATAGGGCGACGACGTTCTCGGCACCACTCGCCTTCTGAACGATGGCATCGTGCGCTTCCGGCTCAAGGCGATCGATCTTGTTCCAGACTTCGATGATGCGCTTGTCGCCCTCTTCCTCGTCGATGCCGAGGTCCTTCAGGATGCGGAGCACGTCGGCACTCTGCGCCTGATTGTCGACGTCGGACATATCGCGGACATGAAGGATCAAGTCGGCTTCCAGCACTTCCTCCAGCGTAGCGCGGAAAGCGGCGACGAGGTGGGTCGGAAGGTCCGAGATGAAACCGACGGTGTCGGAGAGGATCACCGTGCGGCCATGTGGCAACTTCATTCGGCGCAGCGTCGGATCGAGCGTTGCGAACAGCATATCTTCGGCCAGCACGCCTGCCCCGGTGATCCGGTTGAACAGTGTCGACTTGCCGGCGTTGGTATAGCCGACGAGCGCCACGATCGGATGCGGCACCTTCTTGCGCTTGGCGCGATGCAGCTGGCGGGTGCGGACTACCTGTTCCAGCTCACGCTCGAGCTTGACGATGCGGTCCTGCAGCAAGCGACGGTCGGCTTCGATCTGGGTTTCACCAGGACCACCCATGAAGCCGCCACCGCCGCGCTGACGCTCAAGGTGGGTCCAGCTGCGAACCAGACGGCCCTTCTGATAGTTCAGATGAGCTAGATCGACCTGCAGCGTGCCTTCCTTGGTGGAAGCGCGACGGCCGAAGATCTCGAGGATGAGGCCGGTGCGGTCGATGACCTTGGCGTTCCATTCCTTCTCGAGATTGCGCTGCTGTACCGGTGTCAGCGGATGGTCGACGATCACGAGACCGGAATCATTCGCATCCAACGTCGCCTTGATCTCTTCGATCTTGCCCGTGCCCATCAATGTTGCGGGTCGCGG
Source organism: Rhizobium sp. 57MFTsu3.2 (assembly GCF_012932765.1). Taxonomy (NCBI): domain Bacteria; kingdom Pseudomonadati; phylum Pseudomonadota; class Alphaproteobacteria; order Hyphomicrobiales; family Rhizobiaceae; genus Rhizobium; species Rhizobium sp. 57MFTsu3.2. The sequence continues at coordinate 27,329 of NZ_JDWI01000036.1, read as the reverse complement.
ATCGCTGACGGTGACGATCGTGCCATTCACCACATCGAGGTCGATCGCCTGCGCAAGACCGGTCGCCTCTTCCAGGCGGCTCTCGGGCGTGCGGGTGACCACAGGCGCAGCATCGCCCGCACTGCGTCCGGCGCGCCCCTGCTTGAGCACGGGCACGACGACGGTCGCGCGCATATCATCCCGGTGCTTGGCTGCTTCCGGGATGATCGAATCGTTTTTGGTATCGCGTGTCGAGATAATTGCAGGTCCCGTTAGGAAGCAGCTTCTTCGCTTTCGAACATCTGCATCGGCTGGCCGGGCATGATGGTCGAGATTGCGTGTTTATACACGAGTTGCGAATGGCCGTCACGGCGAAGCAGAACGCAAAAATTGTCGAACGAGGTGACAACTCCGGTCAGCTTCACGCCATTGATCAAGAAGATTGTCAGTGAAATCTTTTGTTTGCGTACAGTATTGAGAAATAAGTCCTGCAGATTCTGAGAACGTTCCGCCATCGCGCCGCTTCTTTCTTTATTGCCGGCTTCATTCCGCCGGTGAAATACTAATCAACCTCGCCTGCAGGCAGCCGACAACCCTCATCCCATCTGCCCAGAAAGTCTTGGTATCAAATCGCAATCTTTTCCGCAACGTCGAAAAAGGCCTCCCTAATTTTCTGGGAGACGCTGCCTGGATGGCCATTTGCGATCGGCTGGCCATCGATCGACACAACCGGAAAGCAGATGCTCGTGGCCGCCGTGATGAACACCTCACGCGCCGCAAGCATCTCCGCGACCGAGAATTTCCGCTCCTCGATCTTCAGGCCCAGCTTGGCGCCGACATCGATCAGCGTCGTGCGGGTAATGCCGCGCAGAATGCCGTGTTCAGCCGGACGCGTAATGAGAGTGCCGTCGCGATCGACGATCCAGACATTGGTCGCAGCTCCCTCTTTCACCATGCCATCGGCGTCCACAAAGATCGCCTCCTGCGCACCGGCTTCGTTCGCGTGCTGGCGCGCCATGGCGTTCGGCAAGAGACCGACGGACTTGATATCGACACGGTCCCAGCGATTGTCGGGCACGGTGATCGCCTTGATGCCTGTCGCGTTCTTCCTCGCGATGATCGAAGGATCGGTGCTCTTGGCGGTGATGACCAGCGAGGGCAGCGTTCCTTCTGCGGGAAACACATGATCGCGCCGTGCAACCCCACGGGTGATTTGCAGGTAAAAGAGACCGTTGCGGACGCGATTGCGCCGCAGCGTTTCGCGAATAACACGGGTCAGCGCGTTGCGGCTCATTGGCCAGGCAATACGCAACTCACCAAGCGATCGGTCCAGCCTGTTCAGATGGCGTGTAAGATCAACGATATAGCCATGCCTGATTTCACAGACTTCATAGACGCCATCCGCGAACTGATAGCCTCTATCCTCGATATGGACCATTGCATTCGAGTGCGTGACATAGCGGCCGTTCACATAGGCTATTCTGGGCATGGTGAACCTGTGCGGGAGTTATAGCAGAGAGAATTAGGACGGCGCCGCAGCGCCGCCCGTGTCTCAGACGCCGAGCGACTTCAACTTGCGGTGAAGCGCCGAGCGCTCCATGCCGACAAACTCCGCGGTGCGCGAGATATTGCCGCCAAAGCGATTGATCTGCGCGATCAGGTAGTCCTTCTCGAACATCTCTCGTGCCTCGCGAAGCGGCAGCGTCATGATGTGATAGTCGTTCTTGGCCGAAACCTTTGGCAACATGTCGCCAAGGTCAGTCGGCAGCATCTCGGCAGTGATCGGCGCATCCGGACCGTCGGAACGGGCAAGGATCATCAGCCGCTCGATGTTGTTGCGCAGTTGGCGGATATTGCCCGGCCAATCATGGGCCTGTAGCACGGCCATCGCGTCGTCGCCAATGCGGCGGGGACGGATGCCGGCCTGTTCGGAAATCTGCCGCATCAGCTGATCGACCAGGAACGGAATGTCTTCGCGCCGTTCGGCGAGTGCCGGTACGCGCACGGGCACCACGGCAAGGCGATGATAGAGATCTTCGCGGAACCAACCCTCGGCGATGCGGGTCTCGAGATTGTAGGCCGTTGACGAGATGATGCGCACATCGACCTTCACCCGCTTGGAGCCCCCCACGCGCTCGAACTGCTGATCGACAAGAACGCGGAGGATCTTGTTCTGCGTCTCGCGCGGCATTTCGCCGACTTCGTCGAGGTAGAGAATGCCACGGTGTGCCTCTTCCAGTGCGCCGATCTTGCGCGCCTGGCCAGGCGACCCTTCCGTACCGAACAGCGCAATCTCCATGCGATCAGGCGTGATATTGGCGGCATTCAGTGCCACGAAGGGACCATTCGCGCGCGTCGACTTCTTGTGGATCATACGGGCCACAAGCTCCTTGCCGGAACCTGAAGAACCAAAGATCATGATGCGGCTGTTGGTCGGCGATACCTTCTCGATCGTCTGGCGGAGCTGCGAGACGGCAACGGAGGTACCGATAAGTTCGACCGGATCGCCAGCCTTGCGCTTGAGTTCGGATACTTCGCGCTTCAGCTTCGAATTCTCTAGCGCGCGCTCCGCGATCAGGATCAGTCGATCGGCCTTAAATGGCTTTTCGATGAAGTCGAACGCGCCCCGCTTGATGGCGGAAACAGCCGTCTCGATGTTGCCGTGACCCGAGATCATGACGACAGGGATGTCCGGGTGGCGCGTCTTGATCTCGTCCAGAAGCGACAGACCGTCGAGCTTGCTGCCCTGCATCCAGATGTCGAGGAAGATCAGCCGCGGCGCACGATCGGAGATCGCAGCCAGCGCACTGTCGCTGTCATGTGCCGTACGGGTCTCATGTCCTTCGTCAGACAGGATACCGGAGACGATCTCGCGGATGTCGTGCTCGTCGTCGACGACCAGAATATCAGAGGCCATAAACACTTTCCTTGTCACTTGCGGCCGGAGCAGAAGGCGCAGTTTCCAGACGTGGCAGATGCACGCGGATCATGGCCCCTCTTCCCTGGTCGAAATCAGCGGGCGCATCATGCAATTCGAGCTGCCCACCATGTTCCTCAATAATCTTCTTTACGATCGCCAGGCCAAGTCCGGTGCCCTTCTCGCGCATCGTCGTATAGGGTTCCAGAATGCTGTGGCGGTTTTCGACCGGCAGGCCGCGACCGTTGTCGATCACATCGACGGTGAAGCGATCCCGCGCCGGATCGAGCGAGGCACGAACGAGGATCTTGCGCTCGTCGCGCTCTCCGCTCGGCACGGCTTCAATCGCCTCCACGGAATTCTTGATCAGATTGCCGAATGCCTGACCGAGCATGCGGCTGTCGAACAGCCCTTCCAGCGGCTGGTCGCCCAGTTCCTGCTGGAAGCTCACGTGGCTGTTGCCCATCTCGCGCAGGAACACCGCATCATGCAGGATCTTGCGGAGATCGCTCGGCTCCTTGATCGGCTTCGGCATCCGGGCAAACGACGAGAACTCATCCACCATGCGGCCAATGTCACCCACTTGCCGGATGATGGTCTCGGTGCACTGGTCGAAGACGCTGCGGTCATCCTGGTCGATCTGTTTGCCGTAGCGGCGCTGAATGCGTTCTGCCGACAACTGAATCGGCGTCAACGGATTCTTGATTTCATGAGCGATGCGGCGGGCGACGTCGCCCCATGCCGTCGAGCGCTGTGCGATAACGAGGTCGGTGATGTCGTCGAGCGTGATGACATAGGATTCGCTCATGTCGCGTACTTCCTCGCGCGTCACCTGGACGCTCAGCGTCCGCACGGTGCCAGCTCGCAGGAGGGCAATCTGCTTGCGGAAATCGCCGCGATAGCGGGAGGCGGCTTCCGTCAGGACCTGGTCGACTTCGGGCGCGATCTCGGAGAGTTGCTTGCCGAGCATGTCCGACGCCGGCAATGCCATAAGCGCTTCTGCGGAACTGTTGACGATGGTGACCTTGCGATCGTGCTCGACACCGATGACCGCGGCGGTCACACCGGATAGAACCGCTTCAATGAAACGACGGCGGTCGTCCACCTCATCCTTGGCCTCCAGGATCTCGTCGCGCTGCGTGCGAATTTCCGAGATCATCTTGTTGAAGGTCCGCGAGAGGTTGGCAACATCGCCGTCCACGGAATGGACAGGCACGACAATATCCATGTTGCCGGAGGCCACGCTGTCCGCCGCCGTAATCAGCAGACGGATCGGACGCACGATACGGTCAGCCACGGCAATTGCCGTCCAGATGGCGGCCAGCAAAACGATAAGGGCAAAGCCGATGTAGAGAACCGCGAAGGCGATCTGCAGCGAGAAACGCCCTGCCTCCATGGATTTGTATTCTGTGGCGTTCTCCTCCATGAGACGCATTGCGCCCATGACCTTGGGATCGACCGCGCGGACCGTGTAGAGGAACGCGCCGTCAATCGCATCGAGCTTGATGATGGCGCCCACCAGGTTGGTTATGCCCGGCGGAATCAAGGTCGGCTGGCCGGCCGCGGCCTTGTTCAACGCATCCTGGGGAATTGCCGGCAACGGCTTCTCGGTCTTGATATCAGCCTGGGTGATCACCGAGCCGTCAGACTGGACAAGGAAAGCACCGAGCAGCCCGCGGCCCCGCGCCTGCCGCGTCATCAAATCGGAAAAGCCGGTGCGATCGAGATTGAACAGAGCCCTGTTGCGCTCGAGGTCATTCGCCATCGAGACAGTCTGGCCCTGCAGGTAGCTCGCATTCTCCATCATGTAGGCCTGCCCGATGTTTCGGGAGGAACTGACGATCGATTGCGTGCGGAGCGCAAACCACCGGTCGAGGCCGGCATTCAGTGTAATACTGGCGAAAATCGCAACAAGGATCGCCGGGGTGATCGCGACGATTGAGAAGAGCACAACGATGCGGATATGAAGGCGCGCCGCCGCTCGCCCGCGTTTCCGCGCCTTGAGCAGGCGGGAGACCTCGCGTGCGATGAGGGCCATCAGACCCAACACGAAAAACGAGTTCACGACAACCGAGGTGACAACGACATGGTAAGTCGGCGCGATCGGGGTCAGCCCGAGCAGAACGAAGAGCGTCAGCGTGGCACAGAGAAGCGCACCACCGGCAAGGATCAGGCCCGGCAGCGCAAACAGGGCACGGCGATCGGTCACGGCCGTGACAGCTTCGCCTTCCGCCGCAGGCGGCATTGCATCCTGTTCCATTCGCTTATTTCTCCTGGCGGCAGGCAATCGCCTCCGCCGCTCCCGCGGACCAGGGCGGAAGCCGCCAGCCTGCCTCCGCAACGCAACGGCAAGTGCCGCTGCTCTCTTAGACAGCTCCGAAAACCCGAACCCCATGCGTGACTTCTAAGCAACGCATTGTGGCGAAAATGCAACGTCGCCAGTCACATTGTCAAGCAGTGCGGGAGCTTCTGTACACCGATACGCCAAGCTCTCTGATCTTCTTGCGCAGCGTATTGCGGTTCAACCCCAAAAGGTCAGCCGCCTTGATCTGGTTGCCGCGTGTCGCCGTCAGCGCGGCTAGAATCAGCGGATACTCCATTTCCGTCAATACACGATCGTAAAGCCCGGGTGGCGGCAGGCCGTCGCCGAAACCGGCGAAGTATGTCCGCATGTTTTCTTCGACAGCCTGAGCGATAGTCATGTTGCCGTTACGGATCGGCCCCTTGTCGATCGGGCTGTCCGGCACATCGGACCGAAGCTCGGCTTCGATGATTTCGCGGGTGATCACATCCTGTGGATAAAGTGCCATCAACCGGCGAATGAGGTTCTCGAGCTCGCGCACGTTGCCCGGCCAGGCGTAGGCTTTCATCAGATCGAGCGCCTCCTGATCGAAGCGCTTGGAGCCAAGGCCTTCCTTTTCCGCCTGCTGGACGAAGTGGCGCACAAGATCCGGGATATCCTCCGCACGATCACGCAACGGCGGCAGACGCAGCGGAACGACGTTTAGGCGATAGTAGAGATCCTCGCGGAAAAGTCCCTGATTGATCGCCTGCTTCAGATCCTTGTTGGTCGCCGCGACGATCCGAACGTCGGTGCGGATCGGTGTGCGGCCGCCGACAGTGGTGTACTCGCCTTGCTGCAGGACGCGCAGGAGGCGCGTCTGGGCATCCATCGGCATATCACCAATTTCGTCGAGGAAAAGCGTGCCGCCTTCGGCCTGCTCGAAGCGACCGGTCGAACGCGTCTGGGCGCCGGTGAACGCACCCTTCTCGTGGCCGAAGAGCTCGGATTCGATCAGATCGCGCGGGATCGCCGCCATGTTGATCGCGACAAACGGCCCGTTGCGGCGCTTGCCGTAGTCATGGAGCGCCCTCGCCACCAGTTCCTTGCCGGTACCGGACTCGCCGGTGATCATCAGCGTCAGATCGGTCTGCATCAGGCGCGCAAGGACGCGATAGATTTCCTGCATCGCGGCCGAACGGCCGACAAGCGGCATTCCGTCCTGCATGTCCTCGTCAAGCTTGGCTGGCCTGCGCTTCGGCTCGGCCAGCGCACGGCCGATGATGCCGATCAGTTCCGTCAAGTCGAATGGTTTTGGCAGGTAATCGTAGGCGCCCTTTTCGGAAGCCTTGATCGCCGTCATGAAGGTGTTCTGGGCGCTCATGACAAGCACGGGGAGATCCGGGCGGGCCTTCTTGATGCGCGGCAGGAGATCGAACGCATTTTCATCCGGCATCACGACATCGGTTACGACAAGATCGCCCTCGCCTGCCGACACCCAACGCCAGAGCGTGGCGGCGTTGGAGGTAATTCGCACGTCATAGCCGGCGCGGCTCAGAGCCTGATTAAGCACGGTACGAATTGCCGCATCATCATCCGCGACGAGGATCGTTGCTGTCATCGAGTAGGTCCTGTGGGAGTTATGGTCGTTGCGTCGTCCACCGATGCGTCCTTGGAGGCCGGCATCAAGACGCGGAATGTCGTGCGGTTGGTCTGGCTGTCGCATTCAATAATGCCGCCGTGGTCCCCAATAATCTTAGCGACGAGCGCGAGGCCAAGGCCGCTGCCGTTCGTCTTGGTCGTAATGAACGGATCAAACAGATGCGGCAGAAGGTCCGCCGGCACGCCCGGACCGTTGTCCTGAACACAAAATTCCAGCGGCAGCGAAATCTTTTCGCGCGTGCCGGCGACCGACAGACGAATGCCGGAGCGGTAAGCCGTCGTCAAAACGATCTCGCCATCCGGGCGATCGCCGACGGCTTCGGCGGCATTCTTTACGAGATTGAGGAACACCTGAACAAGCTGATCGCGGTTCGCGTAGACCGACGGCAACGACGGGTCGTAGTTCTCGGTGATCCGGAGGTGCCGCGCAAATCCCGCCTTCGCCACGGCCTTCACGTGATCGAGAACGGAGTGGATATTGACCGGCATCCGATCAACGGGGCGTTCGTCCGAGAAGACTTCCATGCGGTCCACGAGCGAGACGATGCGGTCCGTTTCGTCGCAGATCAGCCGCGTCAATGCGCGGTCGTCGTCGACGACCGATTGCTCTAGCAGCTGCGCTGCACCGCGAATACCGGAAAGCGGATTCTTGATCTCATGCGCCAGCATGGAGGCAAGCCCCGTGACCGAGCGGGCCGCCGCACGATGCGTCAGCTGCCGGTCGATCTTGTCCGCCATCGACCGCTCTTGGAACACGATCACGACGGAGCCTGGATCGCTGACGACAGGGGCAACATACAAGTCGACAAGCTTGTCCTGTCCGAGGCGCGGCGAGCTCAAGTCGACGCGATACTCGTTGATCGGTGCTCGCCGTTCACGAACCTGGTCGATCAAGGCCAGCAGCGGACTGCCAAATGGGATAAAGGTCGAGATCTTGTACCGCGCGAGGTGGGCTGCGCTGGCACCGAAGAAGGCTTCCGCTTCCCAATTTGCGAAGGCGACGAGGCCAGCCTCGTTGACCATCACGACCGGATTCTGGATCGCGTTGAGCACAGCGATCGCAACTGCGCTAACGCCGTTGTCGATCGACGATGGCACGTCATTCGTCATGCAGCCTCCCGCGTCTGCGTGTTCGATGCCATAGCCATAAATGCATTATAAAACCTTGCAGCTACGTCGTCGGGCTCCCGCGCCGTCATGATCGCGGCCTTTTCCTGCGCTGCAAGACCAGGCGCAAAACGGTCGAGATACCAGCCAAGGTGCTTCCTTGCATGGCGAACGGCGACTGCCTCACCGTAAAATTCGAGCATCATTCTGTAGTGCTCGGTCGCAATGTCGGGGACTTCCCACACTTCGGGCGCCGGTTGCCCAGCCAATACGCCGGCGTGCCACGGCCTGCCCTGGCAGCCCCTACCGATCATGACGGCATCGGCTCCCGAGCGACGCAGAATCTCATGTGCATCCTCGACGGTTTCGACATCGCCGTTTGCAACCAAGGGCACGGTAATGGCATCGCGAACCGCGCGGATCGCATCCCAGTCTGCCCGACCCTCGTAAAACTGCATGCGCGTGCGGCCATGGATCGTAATAAGCTGAACGCCAGCCTGTTCGGCGCGGCGCGCGATCTCGGGCGCGTTGATCGAATTCTCGTCCCAACCGAGCCGCATCTTCAGGGTCACGGGAACGCTGACGGCCTTGACTGTCGCCTCGATGAGGCTGAGGGCGTGATCGGGATCGCGCATCAAGGCGGAGCCGGAGTAACCGCCAATCACTTTCTTGGCGGGGCATCCCATGTTGATATCGATGATGTCGGCGCCATGGTCGGCAGCGATCTTCGCGGCCTCCGCCATCCAATGGGCTTCACGGCCAGCGAGCTGAACCATGTGGGGCTCAAACCCCGCGCTTTCGAGGCGTGCCCATGATTCGGCAGTGCTGTTGACCAGTTCGCGGCTTGCTACCATTTCGGTGACCACAAGCCCTGCGCCATGACGCCACGCCAGTTGCCGGAACGGCATGTCCGTCACGCCAGACATAGGCGCCAGCACAACACGGTTCCTGACTTCCACAGGTCCAATCCGCAAAGGTGATGCGAGGTCGAAGCTCAACAATTGATTATCTTTCAGGCACGCGAAATGCGTGCACTATTTTTAGACAGGTTTGAATGGCTTGCCAAGAGGGCAGTGCGCGAATTGACATTTTTCGAGCAAATGCTGGAATTCGATGCGCCAAGCCGCTAAGCACCGGTGTAAAAATCGCGCTTTGAGGATTTATGCCGCAAATGCATCAAAAGCAACCAGCAATAGGTATCGTCGTCGTCGCGGCCGGCCGCGGCGAACGCGCGGGCGCCTCCGAAGAGGGACCGAAGCAGTATCGGGCGATTGGCGGCAGGCCTGTTATCACTCACACACTGGAGAAGTTCGCCAGCTGGGAGCTTGCCCGCCACATCGTCGTGGTCATTCACCCCGACGACGAGGCGCTGTTTGCTAAAGCTGCCGGGCAGGTCCAGTCCGGCACGCCGATCGATGCGGCTCACGGCGGCGCTACGCGCCAACAATCCGTCTTAGCGGGACTACGCCATTTGCGCGGCAAGAATATCTCGCATGTTCTGATCCACGACGCAGTGCGGCCCTTCTTCGATCATGCGCTTCTCGATCGCATCGCTGGCCTGCTCTCGGAGGGCGTGCCGGCAATTCTCCCCGCCATGCCCGTCGCCGACACACTGAAGCGAGCAGATCATGATGGAACGGTCCTCGACACCGTTTCCCGCGATCATCTCTACGCAGCGCAAACGCCGCAGTCTTTCGCCTTCGAGCCCATCCTTGCCGCCCACGAAAAGGCGGTTGTGGCAAATCTCACCGATTTCACCGACGACGCCGCCATTGCCGAATGGGCCGGTATTCCGGTGCGGATCGTCGAGGGTCTGGCGGACAATGTAAAACTGACGGTCAAACGGGACATCGCAATGGCAGACAGCAGACTTTCAGTACAGGCGCTCCCCGATGTGCGCACCGGCAACGGCTACGACGTCCATCAGCTCGAGCCGGGCGACGGCGTAACGCTCTGCGGCGTCTTCATACCGCATGACCAGAAGCTCAAGGGTCACTCCGACGCGGACGTAGCGCTCCACGCGTTGACTGACGCACTGCTTGCGACCTGTGGAGCGGGCGACATCGGCGATCATTTTCCGCCATCTGATCCGCAGTGGAAGGGCGCGCCGTCGCGCATCTTCATCGAACATGCGGCAAAGATCGTGCGCGAGCGTGGCGGCGCCATCATGAACGCCGACGTGTCGCTGATCGCCGAAGCACCGAAAGTCGGGCCGCATCGCGACGAGATGCGCGCCAATCTGTCCGAGTTCCTGGGCATCTCGATCGACCGCTGCTCAGTCAAGGCGACGACCAACGAGAAGATCGGCTTTGTCGGCCGGCGCGAGGGCATCGCCGCGATCGCCACGGCAACCGTCGTCTATCGGAGCACATGAGATGAGCACCTTCCCGAACGACATCATCGTGCAAGCAGAAGCGATCATTCGCGATTTCACGGCAGCTGGGCTGATGGTTTCGACCGCGGAATCCTGCACCGGCGGACTGGTCGCTGGCGCGCTCACGGAAATCTCAGGATCGTCCTCTGTCGTGGACAGAGGCTTCGTCACCTACACCAATACCGCCAAAATGGAGATGCTTGGCGTGCAGGAGGAAACGCTGATCCGCTTCGGCGCGGTCTCCGAGGAGACGGCGCGGCAGATGGTGCACGGCGCCCTCTTCCGCTCCCGCGCCGCCATTGCCGTCGCCGTGACGGGCGTTGCCGGGCCAGGCGGCGGATCGGTGGAGAAGCCGGTCGGCCTCGTCCACCTCGCGGCCAAGTCGCGCTCTGGCGGGCTTATTCATCGGAAGATGCTCTACGGCGACATCGGTCGCGGTGAGGTGCGGCTTGCGACGGTCAGGACCGCGCTTGGTATGATCCAGGAATTGGCTCAGCCGTAAATCTTCGTCGCCCGCGTTTCGAAGGCTTCCGAGAACATGCGGAAGGCGCGATCGAACATCGACCCCATGACCGCCCCCAGGATGCGGCTCTTGAACTCGTAGTCGATGAAGAAGTGGATGTTGGAGCCTGTTGCCGTCTCCTCGAAACGCCAGCGGTTGTCGAGATAGCGGAATGGTCCATCAATATACTTGACCTCGATGAGGCGCTCGGCCCGGTTCAACAGCACCTGCGTCGTGAAGGTTTCGCGGATCGCCTTGTAACCGACGGTCATATCGGCGATCAGAAGAACCTTGCCGTCACGCTCCTTGCGGCTGCGAATGCTCAGCGCCTCGCAGAGCGGAAGAAACTGAGGATAATGCTCGACGTCGGCGACGAGATCGAACATCTGATCGGCGGAATGCGGGACGGAGTGATGCGTTTCGAACTGAGGCATGATCGGCAGTTAAGTAGGAGCGCCGAGAAGATCAAGAAGGTGGTTCACCTCTCGCCGGCTTTTCAGCTGAAAAACCGGAACATTCGGGCCATGCTTGTCGAGCGCAGCAATCACCAGGGGCGCGAACCGCTTCTCGAACGTCCAGATGTAAGTGAGAAACTCCCGATCCGGCACTCGCTCCAGGCATCCGGGCGCCATGTCTGGCCGAGTCCTTCCGAGATGGAGGAACGCGCGTTTGCAGATTCCCCACAGACAAAGCCAGCGCGGCATACGTACCCAGACGACCAGTTCCGTGCGGGCGACACGAATATCGAAGGTGGATGGGCCGGTTCCGTCCATGAGCCACCGTTCGCCGGCGACGACGTTACCGATCAGATGGCGCTCTTCCTCTTTCGGGCGCTTGACCCAGCCCGGCAGCCAGAAGAACTCTTTATCCATGGAAAAATAAGGAAGATCGAGCTTGCTGCTGAGTTTTAGCGACAAGGTGCTCTTGCCGCCGCCGGAGCAGCCGATGACCATGATGCGCTCGGACTGGCGCAGCAGTGCGGCAACCTTGCGCATATCGTCGATATAAGCCGGCATTCTCGTCGCCTCCGCAAACAAAAAGCCGCGGGAAGATCGCCGCCGCTTTTGAAAAATGCAAGCGATCGTTGATTATTCCGCTGCGATCAGCAGCTTTTTCTCGCGTGCGGCCTTCAGGCGTGCGAAGTCGTCGCCGGCATGGTGCGACGAACGCGTCAGCGGGCTCGAAGCCACCATCAGGAAGCCCTTGGTATAGGCGACCGTCTCGTAGGACTTGAATTCGTCAGGCGTAACAAAGCTCATCACCGCGTGGTGCTTGCGGGTTGGCTGCAGGTACTGGCCGATGGTCAGGAAGTCGACCTCTGCGGTCCGCAAGTCGTCCATCAGCTGCAGCACTTCGTTTCGTTCCTCGCCGAGACCGACCATGATGCCCGATTTGGTGAACATGGTGGGGTCCAGTTCCTTCACGCGCTGCAGCAGGCGGATGGAGTGGAAGTAACGAGCTCCCGGACGAACCGTCAGGTAGTTGCCGGCAACCGTTTCCATGTTGTGATTGAAGACGTCGGGCTTTGCGGCAACGACGCGCTCCAGGGCACCGGGCTTCTTCAGGAAGTCGGGCGTCAGGATTTCGATGGTCGTCGTCGGCGAGGCAACACGGATCGCCCAGATCACCTTCTCGAAATGCTCGGCGCCGCCGTCTTCGAGATCATCGCGGTCGACCGAAGTGATGACGACGTGGGAGAGCCCCATCTCCTTCACCGCCTTGGCGACATTCTCCGGCTCGGCCATGTCAAGCGCATTCGGCTTGCCGGTCGCAACGTTGCAGAAGGCGCAAGCGCGGGTACAGATCTCGCCCATGATCATGAAGGTCGCGTGCTTCTTGTCCCAGCACTCGCCGATATTGGGGCAACCAGCCTCTTCGCAGACGGTGACGAGCTTGTGCTCCTTCACGATCGAGCGCGTCTCTGCGTATCCCTTGGAGGTTGGCGCCTTGACGCGGATCCAATCCGGCTTGCGCAGGACCTCCTGGTCAGGCCGATGGGCCTTTTCGGGATGCCGCACACGCTTGGTATCAGGATTGATCGTATCGAGAATGGTTACCATGGCAGTTCAAATCTCCGCCGCTCCATGCGGCAAAAGCCCTATCTATCGGCGGACGAGCCGCGCGACGAATATCAGCAAGCAGGCACCAAGAAAACCCGTGACGAAGTAACCGAGCCTGCCGCCGGCCACCTCTATATGAAATTGCGCCAGAATCGCGGTTGCGACCACCGAGCCGACGATGCCGAGCACGATATTGAGCAATACTCCGTAGCGAACCTCCATCAGCTTGCCCGCGAGCCAACCCGCAAAGCCGCCGATGATGATCGCTGCGATCCAGCCTACGCCTTCCATCCTGCCCTCGCCTCTTTACGATATCGCCCTTGCGATCAGAACCACGATGATGGCGCCGACACACCATAAACATGATGATCGACTTTTGCTTTTTCCACCTTCGACAATAGGGAAGAAACGATCAAGCGTTCAGGACACGACCATAAGCATCCAGAACCGCTTCCTTCATCGTTTCGGAAACCGTCGGATGCGGGAAGATCGTGTGCATCAGTTCCTCTTCCGTGGTCTCTAGGTTCATTGCGACGACAAAGCCCTGGATGAGCTCGGTGACCTCAGCGCCAACCATGTGGGCGCCGAGCAGCTCGCCGGTCTTCCTGTCGAAGATGACCTTGCAGAGACCCTGATCTTCGCCAAGCGCGATCGCCTTGCCGTTGGCGGCAAACGAGAAGCGACCGACACGGATGTCGCGGCCCAATTCCTTGGTCTTGGCTTCCGTGAGACCGACGGAGGCAACCTGCGGGTTGCAGTAGGTGCAGCCCGGGACCTTGCCCTTGTCGGTCGCATGAACGTTCGGCAGGCCGGCGATCTTCTCGACGCAGACGACGCCTTCGTGCTCCGCCTTGTGAGCGAGCATCGGCGGGCCGGCGACGTCACCGATCGCGTAAATGCCAGGAACGTTGGTCTTGCCGTAACCGTCGATGACGACGCAGCCGCGATCCGTCTTGACGCCGACAGCCTCAAGGCCGAGGTTTTCGATGTTGCCCTGCACGCCGACAGCCGAAATCATGCGATCCGCCGTGATCTGCTGTATCTTGCCATCCGACGTCTCGACATGCGCGGTGATGCTGTTGGCGGATTTTTCGACCTTCGCGACCTTTGCGCTCGTGAAGATCTTCATGCCGCGCTTTTCCATCTGCTTGCGGGCGATCGCAGTAACTTCCGCATCCTCGACCGGCATGATGGTAGGCAAGACTTCGACCACCGTCACGTCCACGCCCATCGACAGATAGAAGCTTGCGAATTCGATGCCGATCGCGCCCGAGCCCATGACGATCAACGACTTCGGCAGTACATCCGGCTTCAGCGCTTCGAAATAGGTCCAGATCAGCTTACCGTCCGGCTCGATGCCCGGCAGGGCGCGGGGACGCGCACCTGTTGCAACGATGATGTGCTTGGCGGTGTAAGTGCCCTCGCCCTTGACGCCCTTCGGCACGGGATGCTGTGGCTCGACGACCGGCTTCGACGACTTGCCGACGACGATCTCACCCGGCTTGGTGATCTTGGCCTCGCCCCAGATCACGTCGACCTTGTTCTTCTTCATCAGGAAGCCGACGCCTCCGTTGAGGCGTGCGGAGACGGCGCGCGAGCGGGCAACGACCGCCTTCACGTCGGCGCTGACCTTGCCTTCCAGCACGAGACCGTAGTCCTTCAGGTGGTTGGAATGGTCGAGAATTTCGGCCGAGCGGAGCAGAGCCTTGGTTGGAATGCAGCCCCAGTTCAGGCAAATGCCGCCCAGATGCTCGCGTTCGACGATCGCGGTCTTGAGACCGAGCTGGGTGGCGCGCACAGCGGCGACATAGCCCCCGGGTCCGGAGCCGATGATGATGACGTCGTAGTTCTCAGCCATGTTTCCCTGCCTTTGCTATCGGGCGTCGCGGGTGAGAAGCACCCACTCGTGTTTCCTGCCGTTTTCGAAGAAGGCCACGGCATTCGTTCGCGCCGCCTCCGAAAATCCATTCTTCTTGTAAAGCGACAGAGCCGCCTCGTTGTAACCTGCGGTAATCAGGCTGACCGGCGCATTTTCCGCACGCTCAATCTGATCCATGAGAAGCCTTCGACCGATCCCGATGCCACGCAGATGGCTGTAGACACCGAGCGTTCCGACAAACCAGCTTCCCAACACCATTTTCTGCAGATCGATGACCGGCTTCAGCGCCGGGCGATCCGCCTCGATATTCCGTATGCCTTCGCCAAGACCGTAGCCGATCGCGGCTCCCGCGATCTCGCCATGGGCTTCGGCAATCACGGCGTCGCTCCAGTTGCCTTGCCCCTGGTCGCCACGCAGCTTCTGCCGTCCACGCTCCATCGGCGTATCGCCGCCACCGTTTCCAAGCTCCACCAGCCAGAGCCAGGAGGCGAAACCATGGGAAGCGATGTCCGTGAGTAAAGCCAGCTCCGTCGCATCCTCCCGCGTCGCGGGACGAAGCGAAGCGAAGGATCCCATGCTCAAAGCCCCAGCATCATCCGCACAGTCGACTCCATGCCGCGCCCAAGAGCGCGGGTATTGTCCGCATCGAGGTGAATGCCATCGACCGGTGTCGTCTTCGCCACCGAATTGCCGTCAAAGAAGCCGCAGCCGAGTTCGTCCGCGAGATCACGATAAAGGGTCGGAAGCTTCGCCGACTCCTCGATGGCGCCGACGAACGACGCCGCAAATGGCACGTTTGCCGTCTCACGCACCTTCGGCGGCGCGACGATCAGAATGTCCGGCCCATCGAATTCGAAGGGCCAAGCATGATTGCGGATCAGACGCACCAGCCGGGCAATGCCCTGGCAGGCGGCAAAGGCCGAACCCGCCACGACAGGCTTCATGTCGTTGGTGCCAAGCAGCAAAATGACGAGATCAAGCGGCGCATGGCTCTGCAGAATCGTCGGAAGGATGCGTGCGCCGTTCCGGTCGCAGTCGGCGAGATGGTCGTCGAAGGCGGTGGTTCGCCCATTCAATCCTTCGGCGATGATCCGCACTTCGTTGCCGAGTGCCGCCTGAAGCGCACTTGGCCAACGATCCTTGTAGGCATGACGTCCGATCGTGTCGGCGTCATAGCCCCAAGTCAGCGAGTCACCATAGCAAAGAACGGTCTTCGTCATTTCCGCCTCCGCTCCGGTCTCAGACGAGCATACCCATCGGATTTTCGATGTAGCCCTTGAACGCCTGCAGCAGCTCCGCACCAAGCGCGCCGTCGACGCAGCGATGGTCGGTCGACAGCGTGACCGTCATCACGGTTGCGACAGCCAGCTGGCCGTTCTTGACGACGGGGCGCTGCTCGCCTGCGCCGACTGCGAGGATCGTCGCATGCGGCGGGTTGATGACGGCTGCGAACTGCTTGACGCCCATCATGCCCATGTTGGAGACCGAGCTGGTTCCGCCTTGGTATTCTTCGGGCTTCAGCTTGCGATCCTTGGCGCGCTTGCCGAGATCACGCATCTCGTTGGAGATGGCCGACAGGGTCTTCTCCTCGGCCTTGCGGATGATCGGGGTGATCAGGCCGCCAGGGATCGAGACGGCAACGCCGACATCGGCGTGCTTGTGCTTGACCATGTTGGCTTCGGTCCAGGAGACGTTCGCATCCGGAACATCGCGCAGAGCCAGCGCCATAGCCTTGATGACCATATCGTTGACCGACAACTTGTAGGACGGCGCACCATCCTTGCGGGGAGCGGCATCGTTCAGCTGGGCACGCAGAGACATCAGTGCATCGAGCTCGCAATCCACGGTGACGTAGAAGTGGGGCACAGTCTGCTTGGACTCGACGAGGCGCTTGGCGATGACCTTGCGCATGCCATCATGCGGCACGAGCTCGTAAGAGCCCGGTTCGAACAGCTTGAGAACGCTCTCGTCCGATGCGCCCTTCGGGGCTGCAGCAGGAGCCGGTGCGGCAGCCTGCGGAGCAGCAGCAGCCGGAGCAGCCTTTGCACCACGACCTGACACGGCCGCCTCGACATCGCTCTTGACAACGCGGCCGTGAGGGCCGGAGCCTGATATGGCCGAGAGATCGATACCGGATTCCTTGGCCAGTCGACGCGCAAGCGGCGAGGAGAAGGTGCGATTTCCGCCCGCGGGAGCGGCTGCAGGTGCCGCTGCCGGAACCGGTGCGGCAGCAGCCGGAGCCGGTGCTGCCGGCGCTGCTTCCGTCTTCGGGGCTTCAGCAGCCTTCGGCGCCGGTGCGGCAGAGCCTGCAGCGCTTGCAGCAGCGGATACATCTTCGCCATCGGCAGCAAGCACGGCGATCAAGGCATTGACCTTGACGCCTTCCGTGCCGGCAGGAACGACGATCTTGGCAACCGTGCCCTCATCGACGGCTTCGACTTCCATCGTTGCCTTGTCGGTTTCGATTTCCGCAATGATGTCGCCCGACTTGACCGTGTCGCCTTCCTTGACGAGCCACTTGGCCAGATTGCCTTCTTCCATCGTCGGAGAGAGGGCAGGCATCGTGATGTTGATAGGCATCGAAATACCCTCCCCATGTTACTTGTAGCAAACGGCCTTTACGGCATCGACGACCTCGGCGACGCTCGGCAGTGCGAGCTTCTCGAGATTGGCGGCGTAGGGCATCGGAACGTCCTTGCCGGCGATCGTGAGAACCGGCGCATCGAGGTAGTCAAAGGCCTGCTGCATGACGCGGGTAGCGATTTCGGTGCCGACCGAGTTCTGCGGATAGCCTTCCTCGACGGTGACCAGACGGCCGGTCTTCTTGACCGATTCAATCACGGTCGGAAGGTCCATCGGGCGCAGCGTGCGCAGATCGATCAGCTCGGCATCGATGCCGATCTTTTCGAGTTCCGCGACGGCCTTGGTGGCATAGGTCATGCCGATGCCGAAGGAGACGATCGTGACGTCCCTGCCCGGACGATGGATGCGAGCCTTGCCGATCGGGAGAACGAAATTATCGAGCTTCGGCACATCGAAATGCTGACCGTAGAGGATTTCGTTCTCGAGGAAGACAACAGGGTTCGGATCGCGGATGGCAGCCTTGAGCAGACCCTTTGCGTCGGATGCCGTGTAGGGCATGACGACCTTGAGGCCCGGGATCTGGCTGTACCATGCCGAGTAGTCCTGGCTGTGCTGGGCACCAACGCGGGCAGCTGCACCGTTCGGGCCGCGGAAGACGATCGGAGCACCCATCTGGCCACCGGACATGTAGAGCGTCTTGGCGGCGGAGTTGATGATCTGGTCGATCGCCTGCATGGCGAAGTTGAAGGTCATGAACTCGACGATCGGCTTCAGACCGGACATGGCAGCACCGACGCCGACGCCGGCAAAGCCGTGCTCGGTGATCGGGGTGTCGATGACGCGGCGGGCGCCGAATTCCTGCAGAAGACCCTGGGTGACCTTGTAGGCGCCCTGGTATTCGGCAACTTCTTCGCCCATGACGAAGACGCTGTCGTCGGCGCGCATTTCTTCGGCCATGGCATCGCGAAGCGCTTCGCGAACAGTCATGGAGACCATTTCCGTACCTGCCGGAATTTCCCGATCGTTCGGCACGGCAGCCTTCGGCTCCGCCGGAACCGGAGCAGCAGCGGCAGCAGGCTTTTCTTCCGCCTGCGGAGCGACAGCGGCAGGTGCGGGCTGCGCGGCAGGTGCGGCAGAGATGTCGGACGCCGATTCACCGTCCTGAAGCAGGACCGCGATCTTGGCATTGACCTTCACATTTTCTGTGCCGGCCGGAACCAGGAGCTTGCCGATGACGCCTTCATCGACGGCTTCGACTTCCATCGTTGCCTTGTCGGTTTCGATTTCGGCGATCACGTCACCAGACTTGACGGTGTCGCCTTCCTGCTTGAGCCATTTGGAAAGCGTGCCTTCTTCCATCGTCGGAGAGAGGGCGGGCATGAGAATATCGATTGGCATGGGTCGTCCCTCCCCGATTAGAGCAGAATGTCAGTGTAGAGCTCGGATGCATCCGGCTCTGGATCGGACTGGGCGAAGTCGGCGCTGTCGGCAACGACATCGCGGACATCCTTGTCGATCGCCTTCAGATCGTCTTCCGAGGCCCAACCCTTCTCAAGGAGGCGCGCTCGCACCTGCTCGATCGGATCCTGCTCGGAGCGCATCTTCTGCACTTCTTCCTTCGTGCGGTACTTCGCCGGGTCGGACATCGAGTGACCGCGATAGCGGTAGGTCAGCATCTCGAGGATGATCGGACCCTTGCCGGAGCGGCAATGCTCGAGGGCTTCGTCGGCTGCGGCCTTTACGGCGCGGACATCCATGCCATCGACCTGGATGCCGGGGATGCCGAAGCCGGAGCCACGCAGGGAGTAGTTCGACTGCGCGGTCGCGCGGGCAGTCGAGGTGCCCATGGCGTAACGGTTGTTTTCGACGATGTAGATGATCGGGAGCTTCCAGAGAGCAGCCATGTTGAAGCTCTCGTAGACCTGGCCCTGGTTCGCAGCACCGTCACCGAAGTAAGCGACGGAAACGCTGTCGTTGCCGCGGTAGCGATTGGCGAAAGCGAGACCCGTTCCAAGCGAAACCTGGGCGCCGACGATGCCGTGACCGCCGTAAAAATGCTTCTCTTTCGAGAACATGTGCATCGAGCCGCCCTTGCCGCGCGAATAACCGCTACGGCGGCCGGTCAGTTCGGCCATGACGCCACGCGCGCTCATGCCGGTCGCCAGCATATGGCCGTGATCGCGATAGGCGGTGATAACCTGATCGCCTTCTTTCTGCGCCATCTGCATGCCGACGACGACAGCTTCCTGACCGATGTAGAGGTGACAGAAACCGCCAATGAAGCCCATGCCGTAGAGCTGCCCGGCCTTCTCTTCGAAGCGGCGGATCAGCAGCATTTCGCGGTAGGCCTTGAGCTCCTCGTCGCGCGTGAAATCAGCGACAGGACCACCATTCGAGGCCTTGTTTGCCGGCTTTGCGCTAGTTTTACGGCTGGAAACGGTCGCGGTTTTTCGCGGCGCCATTCAACCCTCCCTATGGGTTTGTCGGTTCTTTGGTGGCGCACACCATAGGGAAGAAATTTAGCCACAGCAATGCCATAAATGCATGGCTCGTATTCATCATTAAAGCACTGATAAATAACGCTTTATTTCGATTAACTGAATTTCGGTTAATTCGAATAGTGATTGAATATGACGATCTCGTCAGCGCGAGAAACATTAAGCTGAAGACGCGCTTTCTCGTCCAGCATGTCCTTGTCCATCGAACCGTCGCTCAGCAGCGCGACCTGCTTTTCAAGATGCTCGCGCTTGCCTTTCAGAACCGCCAACTCCCTTTCGCGCGCTATCCGCTGGCGCTCGAACCCCTCGGTTGCCCGCAGACCGTAATCACCATGAATGCAATGATAGCCGAAGTAGGAGAGAAACGCGACCGTCATCGCGGGAACCACGAAACGACCGATCTTTTTCTTCTTGTGATGCTTTGTCCACATAAACGCACGCTCGAACGCATTACCTCGATGCGCTGAAGACTACCGGGCAGAGATTAACTGTCCGTTGACTATGAAAAATCAGGCACGAAAAAACCCGCGCCTTTCGTAGACGCGGGTCCAAGTCGCTCAATTCAGGCGCGATTGATCAGCCGCGGATGATCGAACGGCCGGCGTAGCGGGCCTGCGGGCCGAGGCCCTCTTCGATGCGGATCAGCTGGTTGTACTTGGCCAGGCGATCCGAGCGCGACAGCGAGCCGGTCTTGATCTGACCGCAGTTGGTGGCGACCGCCAGATCGGCAATCGTCGAATCTTCGGTTTCACCGGAACGGTGCGACATGACTGCGGTGTAGGCAGCCTTATGCGCAGTGTTGACGGCGTCGAGCGTTTCCGTCAGCGAGCCGATCTGGTTGACCTTGACGAGGATCGAGTTGGCAACGCCCATGCGGATACCATCACGCAGGCGGGCCGAGTTGGTGACGAATAGATCGTCACCGACCAGCTGGACCTTCTTGCCGGCCAGATCCGTCAGTGCCTTCCAGCCGTCCCAATCGTCTTCAGCCATACCGTCTTCGATGGAGATGATCGGATACTGGGCGGCGAGCTGGGCAAGGTATTCAGCCATGGCACCCGATTCCAGCGTGCGGCCTTCGCCTTCGAGAACGTACTTGCCGTCCTTGAAGAATTCGGTCGCAGCGCAGTCGAGGCCGAGGTAGATGTCTTCGCCCGGCTTGTAGCCGGCTTTCTCGATCGACTTCATGATGAAGTCGAGGGCTTCAGGGGCGCTCTTCAGGCCCGGCGCGAAACCACCCTCATCGCCGACGTTGGTGTTGTGGCCCTGAGCCGACAGCTCCTTCTTGAGGACGTGGAATACTTCCGAGCCCATGCGAACGGCTTCGCGGATGGAATCGGCACCGACCGGCAGGATCATGAACTCCTGGAAGTCGATCGGGTTGTCGGCATGCGCGCCACCGTTGATGATGTTCATCATCGGGACCGGCAGCAGGTGGGCGCTGGCGCCACCGACATAACGGTAGAGCGGCAGGCCGGCAGCCTGGGCAGCAGCCTTGGCAACCGCGAGCGATACGCCGAGGATGGCGTTGGCGCCGAGGCGCGACTTGTTCGGCGTGCCGTCCAGTTCGATCATGATGTTGTCGATCTGGATCTGGTTTTCGGCATCAATGCCGCCGATCGCGTCAAAGATTTCGGTGTTGGCGGCTTCGACAGCCTTTTCAACACCCTTGCCGAGATAGCGATTGCCACCATCGCGAACTTCAACAGCTTCGTGAGCACCGGTGGAAGCGCCCGACGGCACCGCCGCACGGCCCATGCTGCCGTCTTCGAGATAGACATCGACTTCGACGGTCGGATTGCCACGGCTGTCGAGAATCTCGCGGGCGATAATGTCGGTAATTGCAGTCATCGGTTCTTCCTGCTCGGTGGGTGATAACGTTGGAAGCCTGTTTAATCGAAGGCACACAAATTACAATGCCACACTGACGACAGATGGCATGCCACGGCCCTAACGGGTGAATATGTCAGGCCTTTGAAGCCACGCCCGGCCGTTGGTTGGAGACAACGCTTATCAACTTTCAAAACCTGACGTTTTGGAAATATAAATTTTGACTTTCAAGCTGGTTGTAAATTTATCGACCAGTAACCAATCATATTTGTTAACGGCCGAAAGGAAATAACACCTTCTTCGGCAGGCGTTATTGCATGATGCGCTTCCTTATGCGGCCAAGCCGCCTGTCACGATCCATAGCTGCTGCTCGAAAATTTCCAATGGTTTCAGAAACGACGTCGTTCACTATTTACTATTTACGGGGCATAGGATGAAACTCAATATTGCACGAAGCCTTGCCATCTTCGCGGTGGTCGTCGCCGCCGGGCTCATTGCTTCGATCGGCATACAAAACTACGCCTTCAATAAGCTACGCGTGAACGGCGAGATGTACCGGCAAATCGTCTACGGCAAGGATCTCGTTGCCGATATTCTGCCGCCGCCCCTCTATGTCGTTGAATCCTACATGCTTGCACTCGAGGCGGTGCAGCGCCCGGAGGTCGCCGGAAAGAACATCGACCGCATTCAAAATGTCCTGAAGCCCGCCTATGAGGATCGCCGCAAGTATTGGCAGGCAACCGCGCTCAGCGCAGACCTCAAGGAAAAACTTCTGAACGACGTCCTCATCAAAGGCGATGCGTTCTGGAAGGTGATGCAGGACGAACTCGCGCCCGCCATCCTTAACCACGACTCTGCGGTCATCCCGACAGCCTTCGAGAAGCTTGCGACCAATTTTCATATCCACGAAACGGCGGTCAACGAGCTCGTTGATATGGCGAACGCCTTCCTGGCAAAGGCTGAAAAAGACGCGGCCGAACAGACAAGCATTCTCTCGGCGATCACGGTTGCATCTGCGGCGGTCTCGCTTTGCCTGCTTCTTGGCGGCCTCTACGCCTTCCGCCGGCGCGCCATCGTGCCACTTTCGGCGATGCGCGACTACATGGCGATCCTAGCGGGCGGCGACTATTCCAAGGAAGTCCCCTTCAGCCACCGTGTCGATGAAATTGGCGAAATGGCACGCGCCGTCACCGTGTTTCGCGAATCGGCGCAAGAACGGAACAAAATCCGCGAACACCAGGATGCGGAGCGCCAGGCCCAAGCCCAGCGCGATGCGGCGCTGGCCGCCTCCAAGGCTGATGAGGATGCCGGCCGCGAACGCATCATCGTGAGCCTAAGCCGCGGCCTGGACCGTCTTTCCCGCGGCGACCTCACCGTCCAGCTCAACGAAGCGTTCGCGCCGGACTACGAGAGGCTACGCGAGCAGTTCAATTCGAGCGTCCGCACGCTTTCCGGCACAATGAGGGATATCGCGACGGCAACCACTACGGTCAGGACTGGCACTAGCGAAATCGCAACAAGCACGGATGATCTGGCCCGGCGAACGGAACATCAGGCCGCATCGCTGGAGCAGGCAGCCTCGGCGCTAGATCAGATCACGGTTACGGTCAAAAACTCGTCGAAACGCGCCCATGAAGCAAACGCGATGATGACGGTGACGAAGGAAAGCGCCAGCTATTCGGCAACTGTCGTGCACGAGGCCGTAGCTGCGATGGAGAAGATCGAAGCATCATCCGTGCAGATCGGCGAAATCATCAACGTCATCGACGAGATCGCCTTCCAGACCAACTTGCTCGCGCTCAATGCTGGTGTTGAGGCCGCTCGTGCCGGCGAGGCCGGAAAGGGTTTTGCCGTCGTGGCGCAAGAAGTGCGCGACCTCGCCGGCCGCTCTGCCAAGCTGGCGAAGGAAATCAAGCAGTTGGTCGAGACTTCGTCCAGTCAGGTGTCAACCGGCGTTGCCTTGGTGAACCGCACCGGCGAAGCCTTGAACAGTATCGATCAGCAGGTGCTGAAGGTGACGACGCTGATCGAGGCGATCGTGCGCTCTTCCTCGGAACAGACGACCGCGCTCGTCGAGGTCAATGCCGCCGTCAACACCATGGACAGCGTCACCCAACAAAACGCCGCGATGGCGGAGGAAACCAGCGCAGCCTGCCGCGAGCTTGGCAACGAGGCGCTACACCTCAATCACCTGCTCTCCCGCTTCGCTCTCGAAGGCACGGAGAGGACGGCAGGATCGGCATATCCCACAAAGACGAGGTTGGCGCTCGCCGGTTGACGGCGTGCACGTCCATCCATTTATCCCGCCTTGGCAATCGCATCGAAGGCCAGCAGCTTTTCGAGAAGCCGCGGCATATCCCGCAGATAGACCATGTTGGGACCATCCGAAGGCGCATTGTCAGGATCTTCGTGGGTTTCCACGAATACGCCAGCGACGCCGACGGCGACCGCCGCACGCGCGAGCGTCTCCACGAACTCGCGCTGCCCTCCGCTCGAACCGCCCTGCCCGCCCGGCTGCTGGACCGAATGCGTGGCGTCGAAGACCACGGGGGCGCCCATCGCCGCCATGATAGGCAGCGATCGCATGTCGGAGACCAGCGTATTGTAGCCGAAGGAAGCACCGCGTTCGCAAAGCAAGATGTTCGGATTTCCGCTCGAATTCAGCTTGTTGAGGACGTTCTTCATGTCCCAGGGCGCGAGGAACTGCCCCTTCTTGACGTTGATGACGCGGCCGGTCTTGGCGGCGGCAACGAGCAGGTCGGTCTGACGGCTGAGGAAAGCTGGGATCTGCAGGATGTCGACGACGGTGGACACCTCGGCACACTGCTCTTCGGTATGAATGTCGGTCAGGACAGGAAAGCCGTATTCCCTCTTGAGATCGGCGAACACTTCAAGCGCCGTTTCGAGGCCGATACCGCGCTGCGCTGACAGCGACGTCCGGTTCGCCTTGTCAAAGGAGGACTTGTAGACGAGGCCGAGACCAAGCTTGTCGCAGAGTTCCTTCAGCACACCGGCGACCATGAAGGCATGCTCACGGCTCTCCATCTGACAAGGCCCGGCAATCAGCGACAGCTTGCCGGAATTCGAAAAGGTGACGCGGCCGGCGCCTTCGCCGACCACGACTTCGGAATTTGTCTGGCTCATCGTTTCTCCTCGAAGGCGAAGAGAGCGCCCTGTCCGGGCGCGGCCTTCACCAGAATTCGATTGTTCTTGCGCGTATAGGTCATCCCGTTAGCAGCCAATTGCGCTTCTGTCACGGCGAGATCGCCTACTTTGAAAACGATGGCAACACCACGCAGACCGCGATCGTCGGAAGGCGCAGGGATGTCGAAGTAGGCGTCCAGTCCATCCGGGGAGAGAACACTCACTCTGGCATTCGGAGTTGTCACACTCACACCGAAGGCCTCATTGGTCGTTCCCAAGCTGTGGGCGGCGGCGCGCAGGAATGGTCCAAACGCCTTGGGGTCGGGTGCCCCAAGCACGATCTCTGCGATCCCAACCACCCCATTTGCATGCACTTGCAGGGCTTTCCGGTCGGCTGGCAGCGGGTTGACACGTTGGCATGTGAAGAAAAAGAAATCTGGAGCGCGCAGGTCAACTGCAAAGGCGAGCTTAAATGCAGCCGTCACCTCCGAGCCATCGGGCATCTTCATCGGCCGCTCGAACTGCAGCATCTCGCCGCCATTGATCTTTTCGGACAGAAACCGGGCATGGTCGCGATCGGCATCTGCCGTCGCAAAGACCACGGCAGACAGCCCATCGTCTCCACATCGGAATCGAAAGGCACGGTCCCGCGCGGTGAAGACATTGCCTTTCTGCGCCGAAGCTTCATGCAGTTCGGCATTGGCGACCCCGAGAGGCTCCAGATAAGTTTCGTCGGCGAAGAATATGCAGGCATTCTCGGTCCCAAACGGGTGCCGGGCGTCGGGCGCGACGGTGAATCCCAGCTTTCCGAGACGCTCGCGCGAGAGCCTGATATTTGGAACCGGCAGCACGATGTGGTCCAGCGGATGTGCTTCGCTCATGGCAACTTCTCCGGAATTTGCGAAGATGTGCGCCGGGCAACAGGACAATGCAACCCCCTTCTACGCTTTCGGTCAAATGAGACGCAAAAACTCAGCAAGTTGCAGGCAAGTTTTACGAAAATTTAGGTACTTGCGGAACACATATGGAACATATAGTGTCTGTTCTGGCTTTGTTTCACGACTCTGGGGTTCAACTTCGATGCTGACGCGCAAGCAACAGGAGCTTCTTCTCTTCATTCACGAGCGAATGAAGGAGTCCGGTGTCCCCCCTTCTTTTGATGAAATGAAGGATGCCTTGGACCTCGCGTCGAAGTCAGGCATCCACCGCCTGATTACCGCGCTGGAGGAACGGGGCTTCATTCGCCGACTGCCGAATCGAGCCCGCGCTCTGGAAGTCATCAAACTGCCCGAGGCATATAACCCGAGCCTGCAGCCCCGCCGCGGTTTTTCGCCGAGCGTTATCGAAGGCAGCCTCGGCAAACCACAGCCAGTTGTGGCGCCGAAGCCAGCGCCGCAGGCTGACAACGGCGGTCCTGCCTCTGTACCGGTCATGGGACGGATTGCTGCCGGCGTACCGATTTCGGCAATTCAGAACAATACCCATGACATCACGGTTCCGGCGGACATGCTTGGCCCAGGCGAGCACTATGCGCTTGAGGTCAAGGGCGACTCGATGATCGAGGCCGGCATCTTTGATGGCGACACGGTAATCATCCGCAACGGCAGCACCGCCAATGCCGGCGACATCGTTGTTGCGCTTGTCGATGATGAGGAAGCGACGCTCAAGCGCTTCCGCCGGAAAGGCGCCTCCATCGCACTTGAGGCGGCAAACCCGGCTTACGAGACGCGCATTTTCGGGCCTGACCGTGTCAAGGTCCAGGGCAAGCTTGTCGGCCTCATTCGCCGCTATCATTGAAGGCAAGCGGCTCGCCGTCAAAGGTGCCGCTTCGCCAATTATACGCCCGATGGCGGATCCAAGGGCGGTCGAGCCTCGTATATAGGCCGTCGTTTCGACGGGGCTACCTTGATCGTCGATCCTTACCTCAGCGGCACCAAAGCGACGCAAGGTTTCGCCGGTGAACAAAAGTGCGCCCGACCGGCACCCCGTCGTGCGGAGGCGAGCGGGTGTCACGACGATATCGGCCGTATCGCAGGCAGCGCCGAAGTAAGCGGGATTTTCGACGATCGTCACGAAGTAGCCGCTATCGTGCGTGGCTGTGCACCAGGCGCCTTTCAGGCATACAAATCGGTCCTCAGCGCTCGTCGCAGCCTGACGTAACGCATCGCGGGCATTGCGCAATTCCATATGTGGACGGCTCCCTGTTGCAAGTGTTTTCTGCAGATATTTTTGATCGGATCGCTTGCTTCCATATGTGCGGCCTTTGTGTGTGGTCGCACATGACCACTGGCCAAGATGGTTTCCGCAACGCGCGTTCCTAACACGGTAACGACCTTAAAAGGCCAGTGGAATTAACGGAGTGTCACGCGTCTTGGATCGATCGATCGCACCATCTGCTCTTCACTTGCAAGTTCACAGCATCAGCTCAGCACGGTGACGTCCCTGCTCACCGTGATGGCCAATCTCCTAAATTAAACTGTTGCGCTTTGTCCTTCTGTACGCCTGTAAGTCTC